>NZ_JBWKXQ010000012.1:21605-112263 GCF_059423125.1 Variovorax sp. GW531-E2
GCGCTCGGCGCCGAGCGCGGTGCGGGCCAGCACGGCGGGGTCGCTGGCGAGCGAGAGCGGTGCGGTGGGCGGTGCGAGTTGCGCACTCGCCGCGCCCGCCAGCCAGGGCACGAGAAGCCAGGGCGCCAGCCAGCGGCGGCACCAGGCGGAGGGCAGAAGCCGCATCGTCGGAATCCTCGGGCGTGAAGTCGTCATCGTCGAAAGAGCCGCCATCCTGCCACGGCGGCCACAATGACCCCATGCGTGCATTGCTTTCGACTTTCTCCTGGCAGGAACTGCGCCACCACCCCTGGCGCAACGCGGCGGCCGTGCTGGCCGTGATGCTGGGCGTGGCGCTGGCGTTTTCGGTGCAGCTCATCAACGCCTCGGCGCTCGACGAGTTCTCCAGCGCGGTGCGCTCGGTGAACGGCCAGCCCGACCTCGAGGTGCGCGCCGCGCAGGGCAGCTTCGACGAGGCCGTGTTCGGCCGGCTCGCGCGCCGGCCCGAGGTGGCGCTGGCGAGCCCGGTGCTCGAGTTCCAGGCCCTGGCCCTGGGCCACGACGGGCGCCAGGTGCCGTTGCGCGTGATCGGCGTCGATGCGCTCGCGCTGCCCACGATCGCGCCCGCGCTGATGCCGCAGCCGGCCGCCGGTGCCGACCGCTTCGCGCTGTTCGCGCCCGGCCATGTGTTCCTCAACGCGGCGGCACGCCAGGCATTGCAGCTGCCGCTGCAGCCCGCGTCCGTTGAAAGCCTGCAGCTGCGCAGCGGTGCCGCGTGGCAGCGCCTCGCGGTGTCGGGCCACGTGACCGCCGGCGGCGCGGCGTTGGCGGTGATGGACATTGCGGTCGCGCAGGAGCTGTTCGGCCCGCTCGGCCAGCTGAGCCGCATCGACCTGCGGCTCGCGCCGGGCACCGACCGCGCGGCCTTCGTGGCCGCGCTCGAGAAGTCGCCCGATTGGCCGGCGGGCCTGAAGTTCGCCGAGCCGGGCGACGCGGCCGAGCGCGTGAGCAACCTGTCGCGCGCCTACCGCGTCAACCTCACGGTGCTGGCGCTGGTGGCGTTGTTCACGGGCGCGTTCCTGGTGTTCTCGGTGCTCGCGCTCAGCGTGGCCAAGCGCGCGCAGCAGTTCGCGCTGCTCGGCGTGCTGGGCCTCACGCCGCGCGGACGGCTGCGGCTGGTGCTGGCCGAATCGCTGGTGCTCGGACTGATCGGCAGCGCGGCCGGCTTGGCGCTCGGCACCGCGCTCGCGACTTTCGCGTTGCGCGTGCTGGGCGGCGACCTGGGCGGCGGCTACTTCGAAGGCGTGGCGCCCCGGCTGCACTGGAGCAGCGGCGCCGCGCTGCTGTACGGCGGGCTCGGCGTGGTGGCCGCGCTGGTGGGCGGCTGGTGGCCCGCGCGCGCCGCGCAGGCATTGCCCGAGGCGCAGACGCTCAAGGGCCTGGGCGCGGCGCCCGCGCAGGGCCGCCACCACTGGCTCGCGCTCGGGCTCATCGGCGCGGGCGCGGCGCTGGCCAACCTGCCGGCCATCGGCGGCATTCCGGTGGCGGCGTACCTGTCGGTGGCCTGCCTGCTGGTGGGCGGCATCACCGCCCTGCCCTGGCTCATCGCGCTGCTGTACGACCGCGTGGCGCCGGCGTTCGCACGACGCGTGCTGCCGATGCTTGCTGTCGAGCGCGCGCGGCGCATGCGCGGCACGGCGGCCGTGGCGGTGAGCGGCGTGGTCGCGAGCCTGAGCCTGGCGGTGGCGCTCACGGTGATGGTCGCGAGCTTTCGCGAGTCGGTCACGCACTGGCTCGACGTGGTGCTGCCGGCCGACCTGTACGTGCGCGCCACCTCGGGCGGGCGCGGCAGCGGCAACAGCGGCGGCACCAGCAGCACCGACACCGCGACCTTCGCGCCGGCCTTCGTGCAGGCGCTGGCGCAGCTGCCCGGCGTGGCGCGCACCGGCACGCTGCGCACGCAGTCGCTGCAGCTCGACCCCGCGCAGCCTGCCGTGACGCTGATCGCGCGCAGCCTCGAAGGCGGCGTGGTGCGCGGCCTGCCGCTGGTGGGCGAGGCGCTGCCGGTGCCGCCCGGGCAGACCGGCATCTACGTGAGCGAGCCGATGGTCGAGCTGTACGGCGCGAAGCCGGGCACCGCGTTTTCGCCGCTGTCCGATGCGATGCGCACGTCAACGCCGCAGGTGTTCTTCGTGGCCGGCGTGTGGCGCGACTACGCGCGGCAGTTCGGCGCCATCGCGATGGACGCAGGCGACTTCGAGCGCATCACCGGCGAGCACGACGTGAGCGACGTCGCGCTGTGGCTCGCGCCCGGTGCGTCCGAAGCAGAAGTGCAGGCAGCCGTTCGCGCGCTCGCCTCGCGCGCATCACGCGACGGCGCGGTGGAGCTGGCCTCGGTCGGCCAGATCCGCGCCACCTCGCTGCGCATCTTCGACCGCAGCTTTGCCGTCACCTACTGGCTGCAGGCCGTGGCCATCGCCATCGGCCTGTTCGGCATCGCGGCCAGCTTCAGCGCGCAGGTGCTGGCGCGGCGCAAGGAGTTCGGCCTGCTCGCGCACCTGGGCTTCACGCGGCGGCAGGTGCTGGCCGTGGTGGCCGGCGAAGGCGCGGCCTGGACCGCCATCGGCGCGGTGGCCGGGCTGCTGCTCGGGCTGGCCGTGTCGGTGGTGCTGGTGAAGGTGGTGAACCCGCAGAGCTTCCACTGGAGCATGGACCTGCTGGTGCCCTGGGTGCGGCTGCTGGCGCTGTGCGCGGCCGTGGTGGCGGCCGGCACGTTCACGGCGTGGATGGCCGGGCGCGCCGCGGCGGGGCGCGACGTGGTGCTGGCGGTGAAAGAGGACTGGTAGCGCCCGACATCCGCTGGACCCGTTCCACGGTCTCCTTCTCGCCAGCCGGGCGGCAGGTCTTCGGTGGCCAGGTGATCGGTGTCGCCAAAGGCCTGCCACTGGCCGTTGGCTACCTTGCGGGCCGGTCCGTCGGTCGCAACGCGCCCGGCCACGGCCCTTGATCGCGCGAACACGCCCTAGCCATCGCGGCTAGTGCGCCTGCGCCCCTGTCGCACGACGATCACCAAGGGAACGGATTGCGCCGTGACGCCTTCGGCGGATCGCTCCGTTCCGTCACCCAAGGAGATCGCGACATGCAGGTCGAACGCAGCGTCTATCGTGAGGACCACGAGACATTCCGCACCACGGTGCGCCGCTTTCTCGAACGCGAGTGCGTGCCCCACCAGGCCGATTGGGACCGCGACGGCCAGGTCGGCCGCGAGGTCTGGCTAAAGGCCGGCCGCGAGGGCCTGCTGTGCACCACGCTGCCCACCGAATACGGCGGCGGTGGCGGCGACTTCGGCCACGCGGCCATCATTGCCGAGGAGATCGCGCACGCCGGTGTCGGCGGCCTGTCGATCGGGCTGCATTCGGACATCGTGGCGCCCTACATCCACCGCCTGGGCACCGAGGCGCAAAAGCGGAAATGGCTGCCGGGCATCTGCCGCGGCGAGCAGATCCTGGCGGTGGCCATCACCGAACCGGGCGGCGGCTCGGACGTGAAATCGCTGCGCACCACCGCCGTGCGCGACGGCGACGACTACCTCATCAACGGCAGCAAGACCTTCATCAGCAACGGCTTCCTCAGCGACCTGGTGGTCGTGGTGTGCAAGACCGACCCGGCCGCCGGCGCCAAGGGCGTGAGCCTGGTCGTGGTCGAGACGGACCGCCCCGGCTTTCGCCGCGGCCGCAAGCTCGACAAGGTCGGCATGCGCGCCCAGGACACGGCCGAGCTGTTCTTCGACAACATCCGCGTGCCGGTGGCGAACCGGCTGGGTGAAGAAGGCAAGGGCTTCGCCTACCTGATGCAGGAGCTGCCGCAGGAACGCTTCATGATCGCCGTCAGCGCCGCGACCAAGCTCGAGCGGCTGCTGCAGCAGACCCTCGACTACGTGAAGGACCGCCGCGCCTTCGACCAGACGGTGTGGGATTTCCAGAACACGAAGTTCAAGCTGGCCGACATCAAGGCCCAGTCGGTGGCGCTGCGCACGATGGTCGACCACTACCTCGCGGCGCACATGAGCCGGCGGCTGACGGTGGAAGAAGCCGCGATCGCCAAACTGTTCGCCACCGAGACGCTGTGGAAGTGCATCGACGACATGGTGCAGCTGCACGGCGGCTACGGCTACATGCTGGAGTACCCCATCGCACGCGCCTTCGTCGACATGCGCGTGAGCCGCATCTACGGCGGCACCAGCGAAGTGATGCGCGACCTGATCTCGCGCAAGCTGTAGGCCGGGCAAGCCGGCATTCAAACAAGGAGCATCTTCATGATCGACAGAAACATCATCGGCATGGCTTTCCCGCCCTTTGCCATCACCGCCGAAGCCGGGCAGCTGCGCTTCTTCGCCAAGGCCATCGGCGAGACCGATCCGGTCTACTTTGACGAGTCCGCCGCGCGCGATGCCGGCCACCCCACCTTGCCGCTGCCGCCCACCTTCCTGTTCTCGCTGGAACTCGCGCGTCCGCCGAGCAACTGGCGCGAGGAAGCCGGCATCGAATTGGCGCGCGTGCTGCACGGCGAGCAGTCTTTTACCTACCGGCGCATGGCCCATGCGGGCGACACGCTGCACTTCGACAGCCGGGTCACCGACGTCTACGAGAAGAAAGGCGGCGCGCTCGAGTTCGTCGTCATGGAAACCCGCGTCACCAACCAGCGCTCGGAGCACGTGGCCGACATCCGCAAGGTGCTGGTGCACCGCAATGGCTGAACACAAGGAACACCCGATGAAGACCCTGAATTTCGACGCCCTCGAACCTGGCGATACCTTGCCCCCACTGGCACTCGCCCCGATCAACCGCACGACCCTGGCGCTTTTTGCCGGCGCATCGAACGACCACAACCCGATGCACATCGACCTGGACTTCGCGCAGCGCGGCGGCATGCCCGACGTGTTCGCGCACGGCATGCTGTCGATGGCCTACCTGGGCCGCCTGCTGACGCAGTGGGTCGACCAGCGCAAGGTGCGCCAGTTCAACGCGCGCTTCGCCGGCATCACGCACCTGGGCCATGCCATCACCTGCACGGGCGAGGTCATCGAGAAGTTCGAGGCCGGCGGCGAGGAGCGGGTGAAGGTGGAGATCCGCACCACCAACCAGGACGGCGAGGTGAAGATCCTGGGCGACGCGGTCATCGCGCGCTGACCCGGCCCGAACGTGGTCCCCGGTGCCACGGCGCTGGGGACCGCGCGATCGATCACTGCATGAAATTCGGCCCGGCCAGCTTGACCAGTTCGCGCGTGCGCACCGATTCGCTGGCGATCATGGCGCTGAACGGCTCCCGGCCCGTGCCGGCAAACTCCCCACCGCTGATGCGCACCACCTGCTCGCGGAACGCCGGGTCGGCGGCCGCGCGCACCATCAGTGCCTCGAACTTGCCGGCAATCGGCGCCGGCGTCTTGGCGCGGATCGCAAAGCCGATGAAGGTGAAGAGCGTGTAGTCGGCCACGCCGCCTTCCTGCACGGTGGGCACTCCCGGCATCAACGCATGGCGCTTGCCCGAGGACACGCCCAGCCCCCGCACCTTGCCCGAGGCGATCAGCGGCGCCGCGCCGCCGACATCGGTCAGCGCCGCATCGGCCACGCCGCCGATCACGTCGGCGATGGCCTGCGAGGCGCCCTTGTAGGGAATGGCATTGAACTTCACGCCCGCCCGGCGCGCGAGGTCCAGCGCGCCCAGCCGGTACGAATTGCCGTAGACACCGATGCTGACCGACCCCGGCGCCTTGCGGGCCGCATCGAGCAGGTCGCCCAGCGTCTTGAACCGCGAGTCGGGCGATGTCACCAGCACGGCCGGAATGCGCACCAGGTCGAGCATCGGCGTCAGGTCTTCCACCTTGTAGGGCAGGTCCTTGATGACCAGCGGGTTGATCACCATGGTGCTGTTGCTGACGAGCACCACCGAATGGCCGTCCGGCGGCGCCCCCAGCAGGTTCTGCGTGCCCACGACAAGATCGGCGCCGGGCCGGTTCTCGACGAAGGTCGCCTGCCCCGAGACGGCCCTGAACTGCTCCGCCATCAGCCGCGTGAGCGTGTCGCCGCTGCTGCCGGGCCCGATGGGCACGATGAAGCGCACCGCGCGAGAGGGGTACCCCTCGTCGGCCTGGGCCTGCGAGAGCGTGGGGACGGCCACGGCCACGGCCAGGGCCAGCCACACGGCACCGATCTTCTTGTTCATGTCTTGTCTCCTTGGAGGATCTTCACGTGAGCGCGAGTGCGGCAGCGCGCGCGGCCTGGTCGTTCGCGTCCTGCTGCGCCTGCATCTCGCGCCACAGGATCTTTCCGGTCGCGGTCTTGGGCAGGGCCTCGACGAACTCGACCAGGCGCGGCACCTTGTAGGCCGACAGGCGCGTGCGCGCCCATTCCGTCACCGCCTCCGGCGCCAGCGTGCCGCGCGCCGCCGGACGCAGCACGACGAAGGCCTTGACGGTCTCGCCGCGGCGCGCATCGAAGGCCGAGATCACGCAGGCTTCCTGCACCGCCGGGTGGCCGTACAGCGAGGTCTCGATCTCGGCGGGCCAGATCTTCAGGCCCGCCGCGTTGATCATCCGCTTGAGCCGGTCGGTGACATAGAAATAGCCGTCCTCGTCGTGATGGCCGATGTCGCCGCTGCGCAGGAAGCGCTTGCCGTCGATCTCGATCGTCGCCGCCGCCGTGGCCTCCGGCTGGTTCCAATAGCCCTCGAACAGGGTCGGCGCGTGGATCACGATTTCCCCGGGGTGCGCGGGCCCCAGCTCCGCGCCCGAATCCGGATCGATCACGCGGGCATCGCAGTTGATGTGCGGCACGCCCGCGCACTGGCGCCGCGCCGCCTGGGGCGGGTTGATGTGCGAGGCGCCGCAGGCCTCCGTGAGGCCGTAGCTTTCGATGAAGGACAGCCCCAGCCGTTCCTCGATCTTGCGGATCAGCGCCTCGGGCATGGCCGTGGCGCCGCCATAGAGCCGCCGCAGCGACGACAGGTCGCGCTGCGCAATGTCGGGCCGCGAGAACACCTCGGCCAGCATCGGCGTGACGGCGCACCAGGCGTACAGGCGCAGCCGCTCGATCAGCTCGACCACCGCGTCGCCATCCCAGCGCGACAGCAGCACGACCGTGCGCCCGACGTAGATCGCCAGGTTCATCACGTTCATGCCGGCCAGATGGCTGGCCGGCAGCACCAGCAGCTCGGACTGGTCGGCCTGCTCCGACAGCCACTGCACGCGCTGCAGCGATGCATGGGCAAAGTTGCGATGGGTCAGCATGGCGCCCTTGGGTTTGCCGGTGGTGCCCGAGGTGTAGGCCACCACGGCAAGGTCGCCGCCCCCGCCCTGCATCGGGGTCGGCGCGATGCCTGCCGCGAGCGCGCCGGAGAACGTGTGCAGCCCGGGGCCGACCAACGGCCGCCGCGCTTCGCGCACGAACTCGGGAATCTCGAGGAAGGACACATCCTGCGGCCTTCCGGCCAGCTCGCAGACCGCGCCGACCACGCAGCCGTCCAGGCGGTTGTCGTCGAGCAGGGACTGCGCCCGGTCCATCATGTCCTGCGTGGCGATCAGCACCCGCGCGCCGGAATCGCTGGCGTAGTAGGCGACCTCCTCGGCGGTGCTCATGGCGTTCATCGCCACCACCACGGCATCGCACCGCAGCACCGCGTAGTAGGCGATGACGAACTGCGGGCAGTTCTGCATCAGCAGCATCACGCGGTCGCCGCGCCGCACGCCCAGCCGCTGCTGCAGGTAGCCGGCCAGCGCCAGTGCATCCGCATGCAGGCTGCGGTAGCTGGTCGAGCGTCCGTAGTAGGAGATCGCGACCTTGTCCGGCGCGGCCTCGGCGCTTCTGGCGAGGTGGCTGAACAGGTTGCGATCGGCCACTTCCAGCGTCTGCGGAACGCCGGCGGGCCAGTGTGCGTAGTGGCGGGTCAACCGTGCCATGAAAGCTGCCTTGAGGCGTGCCTGGCTAGAAACCGCCGCGCCCGCCGCCGCAGATCAGCGTCTGGCCGGTGACGTAGTTCGACTCCGGAATGCAGAACATGTAGACCGAACCCGCCGCTTCCTCGGGCGTGCCGGGGCGGCCCAGCGGAATCTCGCTGCTGGCGCGCTCGATGGTCTCGGGGCGCACGCCGATGCGGATTTCCTTGCCCTCGATCTGGATCGTCTTGGCTTCCTTCACGGGCTGCGTGAGCCGGGTCGCGATGAAGCCGAAGGCCACGCAGTTCACGTTGACCTTCATGCGGCCCCATTCCTTGGCCAGCGTCTTGGTCATGCCGACCAGGCCCGCCTTGGCCGCCGAGTAGTTGACCTGTCCCGTGCTGCCCTGCGTGCCCGAGATCGAGGAGATGTTCACCACCTTGCGAAACACCTCCTTGCCGTTCTCGGCCTCGGCCTTGCTCACTTCGCGAAAGTACGGCTGCGCGGCGCGCAGCACCTGGAACGGCGCCTTCAGGTGGCAGTCCAGGATCGCGTCCCACTGCTCATCGCTCATCTTCTGGATCACGTTGTCCCAGGTGTAGCCGGCGTTGTTGACGATGATGTCGATGGCGCCGAAGGCGTCGAGCGTCGCCTTGACGAAGTTGGTGCCGAAGTCCGGCGCGGTCACGCTGCTGGCGAACGCGACGGCCTGGCCGCCGGCGGCGCGGATCTCGGCCACCACCTCTTCGGCCGGTGCGGCGTCGAGGTCGTTGACCACCACCTTGGCGCCTTCATGGGCGAGCTTCAGCGCGGTGCACCGGCCGATGCCGCGTCCTGCGCCGGTGACCATGGCCACTTTGCCTTCGAGATTTCTGTTCATGCTTGCTTTCTCCTGTGGATGAATGTCAAAGGGCGGCCACCACGGCTTCGCCGAGGATCTTCACGTCGCCGTTCTGGTTGGCGCACTGCACTTCGACACGCAGGCGCGGCTCGCCTTCGTGCGCGAAGCGCTCGGTCACGCGGCCGGTGCACAGCGGCACGTCGTGCACCTGCGTGATGCCGGTGAAGCGCACATGCAGGCGCCGCAGCCGCTCCTGCCCTGCCCAGTTCGTGACCAGCCGTCCCACGTAGGCGGCCGATAACATGCCGTGCGCGAACACGTCGTCCAGGCCGGCATTGCGGGCGAAGTCGATGTCGATGTGAATCGGGTTGTGGTCGCCCGAGGCGCCGGCATACAGCGCCAGCGTGGTGCGGGAGATCGCGGGCAACTGCAGCGCGGGAATGCTGTCGCCCACCTGCAGGTCTTTCAGTGCCGGGGTCGTCATGTGGTCATGCCTCCGCAAGCTGGCGTTGCACGAGGGCCGTGCGCAGGTCGGCGATGTGCACGCCGTCCTGGTTGATCACGCGGGTCTGCTTCACCAGGAACTCCAGCGCGCCGCCCTTCTTGTCGTAGACGTCGACGATCTTCGGCTCGTAGCTGAGGACATCGCCGGCATAGGCCTGTGCGTGGTACTCGTAGCTTTGCTCCGCATGCAGCAGGCGCTTGAGGTCGATGCGGGCCAGGTCCAGCAGCGCGCGCGTCTGGAACAGCCGGCCTTCCAGGCACGACAGGAAGGTGGGCGGCACGCGCAGCGCGCGGTGGCCGGCGTCGCGTGCGGCCGACGCATCGAGGTAGGTGGCATCGGTCTCGCCGATGGCCTGCGCATACGAGCGCACGGCGCCCTCTTCGACGGTGAGGCTGCGCTTGCCGAGGGCGTGGCCGATCAGGTTGCGGTCGAGCATGTCGCTTCCCCGCTCAGTTGCGGCCGTACAGCGTCACCACGCAGGCGCCGCCCAGACCCAGGTTGTGCTGCAGTGCGAGCGTCACGCCGTCCACCTGCCGCTGGTCGGCCGTGCCGCGCAGCTGGTGCGTCAGCTCGTAGCACTGCGCGAGACCCGTTGCGCCCAGCGGATGGCCCTTGGACAACAGGCCGCCCGACGGATTGGTCACCACCCGCCCGCCGTAGGTGTTGTCGCCGTCCTCGACGAACTTCTCGCCCTCGCCCACCGGGCACAGGCCCAGTGCTTCGTAGGTCAGCAGTTCGTTCTGGGCAAAGCAGTCGTGCAACTCGCAGACGCGGATGTCCGCGGGGTCGACGCCGGCCTTCTCATAGACCTTGTTCGCCGCCGCCTGCGCCATGTGGAAACCGGCGTAGCTGATCATCGACGGCGGATCGAAGGACGCGACCGGGTCGGTGGTCATCGCCTGCGCCAGGATCTGCACGTCGCTGCGCAGGCCGTGCTTCTTCGCGAACTTCTCGGACACGATCAGCGCGGCGGCCGCGCCGCAGGTCGGCGGGCAGGCCATCAGGCGCGTCATCACGCCGGGCCACATCACCTTGTCGTTCATCACGTCCTCGGTGCTGAGCACGTTCCTGAAGATCGCCAGCGGATTGGCGGCAGCATGCCGGCTGGCCTTGGCGCGGATGGCGGCGAAGGTCTGCATCTTCGTGCCGTACTTCTGCATGTGCTCGCGGCCCGCGCCGCCGAAGGTGCGCAGGGCCTGCGGCAGCTCGGGCACGTCGGCCGTGAGGTCGCTCACGATGTGCGAGACGCGGGCCCGCGTGCGGGGCCGGTCGTCCCAGTGCGATTTGAGCGCGCCGGCCTGCATCTGCTCGAAGCCCAGTGCCAGCACGCAGTCGGCGTCGCCCAGCGCGACGGCCTGGCGCGCCAGGTACAGCGCGGTCGAGCCGGTCGAGCAGTTGTTGTTGACGTTGACGACCGGAATACCGGTGAGCCCGACTTCATAAAGTGCCGTCTGCCCGCAGGTCGAGTCGCCGTACACGTAGCCCACATAGGCCTGCTGCACCAGCTCGTAGCCGATGCCGGCATCGGCCAGCGCGCGGCGCACCGCATCGGCGCCCATGTCGGTGTAGCTCGGGCTCGCGCCAGGCTTGGCAAACGGGATCATGCCGACACCGCCGACCAGGACTTTTTCACTCATGGTTTCTCCAGTTCAGTAAGGGGGAAGAAGGAAGGAAAGTTGCAGGCAGCGCGGTGCCTACAGCTTGCGTGCGATGAGGTCGCGCATGACCTCGTTGGCGCCGCCCACCACGCGCGAGACGCGGTAGTCGGTGAAGGCGCGTGCGATGGGGTACTCCAGCATGTAGCCGTAGCCGCCGTGCAGCTGCACCATGTCGTCCAGGCACTTCCACAGCGCCTCGGTGGCGTACATCTTGGCGATGGCCGCCTCCTGCACGCTGAGCTTGCGGCGCAGGTGTTCGCCCAGGTAGTAGTCGACCAGCGTGCGCACGGCCACCGACTGCGCCTTGACGTCGGCCAGCTTGAACTTCGTGTTCTGGAAGTCCCACACGGTCTGGTTGAAGGCGCGGCGGTCCTTCACGTACTCGAGCGTGAGGCCGAGCAGGCGCTCCAGCGCAACAGCGGCATACAGGGCGATGATCAGGCGCTCCTGCGCCAGCTCCTGCATAAGGTAGGCGAAGCCCTGGTTCTCTTCGCCCAGGCGATTGGCCACGGGCACGCGCACGTTGTCGAAGAACAATTCGGCGGTGTCGGCCGCGGGCTGGCCCACCTTGTCGAGCTTGCGGCCGCGGCGAAAGCCTGCGCGGTCGGCCTCGACCATGATCAGGCTCACGCCCTTGGCGCCGGCGGCCGGATCGGTCTTGCACACCAGCAGCACCATGTCGCAGCTCAGGCCGTTGCTGATGAAGATCTTGCTGCCGTTGATGACGTAGTCGTCGCCGTCGCGCACGGCGGTGGTGCGGATCGCCTTCACGTCGGAGCCGCCGCCCGGCTCGGTGATGCCCACCGCCAGGATCTGCTCGCCGCGGCAGATGCCGGGCAGCCACTTCTGCTTCTGCGCTTCGGTGCCCAGGCGCACGATGTACGGCGCAATGATGTCGGAGTGCAGCGAGAACCCCGCGCCCGACACACCCGCGCGGTGCACCTCTTCGAGCACCACCGCCGCATGGCCGAAGTCGCCGCCACCGCCGCCGTACTCGGCCGGCACCGTCACGCACAACAGGCCCTCGCGGCCGGCCTTGAGCCAGGTCTCGCGGTCGATCCGGCCGGCCTGGTCCCACGCCGCCTGGCGAGGCACGCACTCGCGTTCAAAGAAGCGCTGTGCGCTGGGCCTGAGCATTTCGTGGTCTTCGCGAAAGACCGTGCGATTCACATCCACTGGGAGCTCCTCTCGATGCGTCTGTTGATGGAACTTCGGCGTTGGGGAAACCGGTCGCCTTGGGGTTCATGATCGCCACTCGCCGCGCAAGATTCACTAGCCGTAATGGCGAGTCGGCGCGCGCATTCAGTCCATCTTTGCCCCGGAGATCCGCACGAGCTTCTCGATGACCGGCCCGCTGGCTTCGAAGCCCTCGCGCGCCTCCTTGGCGCTGTTGCCAACGCCGATCAGGCCGAAGACCTGGAACCGCGCCTTGAGCTGCACGGTTTGAATGGCCGCCCTCGCCTCCTTCTCCAGACGGGCGAGCACGGGCGCCGGGGTGCCCGCGGCCACCATCATGGTCAGCCCGCCGATGATCTTGAACTCCGGGTCGCGAAAGCCGGCCTCGATCAGCGTCGGCACGCCCGGCAGGTCGTCGAGCCGCTGCTCGCCCACCACGGCCAGCGGCCGCAACTGGCCGCTCGCGAAGTGCGGCGACAGGGAGCCGGCCGTGGCGAAGGCCCAGGGGATGTGGCCTCCGATGAGGTCCTGGATCATGGGCGCCTCGCCCTTGTAGGGCACATGCGACATGCCGAGTTGCCGTGATTCGCCGAGGTAGGAACTCATCAGGTGCCCGGACGAGCCCACGCCATAGGAGCCGTAGCTGACCTTGCCTTTGTTGGACCTGGCCCATGCGATGAACTCCGTCATGTTCCTGGCAGGCACATCCTTGTGCACTGCCAGCACCAGGCTCGCATCGCAGATGTGCGTCACGAAGGCGAGGTCCCTGCGCACGTCGTAGGGCACCTTCGAGAAGGTGTGGTGCGCGTAGTAGATGGGCGTGGTGTGCGTCACCAGCAGCGTGTAGCCATCGGCAGGTGCGCGCGCGACGAGCTGCGTGGCCAGCATGCCCGACGCGCCGGGCTTGTTGTCGACGACGATGACCTGCCCCAGCGCCTTGCCCATCGCGTCGGCCAGCGAGCGTGCAATGGCATCCGACGCGCCGCCGGCCGGCGCGGGCACGACCATGGTGATGGAACGGGTCGGAAAACCCTGGGCGAAGCCCGGAGCGCTGCACGCCAGGGCGGCGGCGAGCACGAAGGTCTGGATGCGGTGCATGGCGGGTTCCTCGCCGGACGCACGGTCCGGACAGATGGCAAGACGGACAGGTCGAACGCGAAAGGGCCGCCGGCGCGCTACTCCGGCTGAAGGCCCGTGGTCGTGATGTAGTGCTTCCAGCGCGCCTGGTCTTCGCGGATGGCCTTCGTGAACTCAGCCGAGGCCGCCGGGTAGGCCGCCGTGCCGCGCCGCGCGAAATGCGCCTGGGCTTCAGGCGATGCGACGAACTCCACGGCCAGCAGCGAGAGCTTGTCCACGATGGGCCGCGGCGTGCCGGCCGGCGCGAACAGGCCCAGCCAGCTCGTCAGCGTGGCATCGCCCAGGCCCAATTCGCCCAGCGTGGGCACATCGGGCAGCGCCGCAACGCGCACCGGGCTCGACACCGCCAGTGCCCGGAGCTTGCCGCCCTCCACCTGCGGCACGGCCTGCGACACTTCCAGCATCGCGTAGTCGATGGTGCCGGCGAGCAGGTCGGGCAGCATGCCCGACGAACTCTTGTAGGGCACGTCCAGCGCCTGGACCTTCGCCAGGCCGTTGATCGCCGCGGTCATGACCTTGTAGCCCGATGTGCTGGTGCCATAGCTGAGCTTTCCGGGATGGGCGCGCGCGGCCGCCAGCAAGGCGTCCAGGCTGCGGTACGGCGACGTGGCCGGCACCGTCACCACGATGGGGACCACGGACATGCGCGCGATCGGCAGCAGGTCCTTGTTCGCGTCGTAGGGCAGGCTCTTGAACATGTAGGGGTTGGCGGCCACAGCGCTGGCCACCGCCAGCAGCAGCGTGTAGCCGTCGGGCGCCGCCTTGGCCACGTGGTCCGACGCCAGGATGCTGTTGGCGCCGGGCCGGTTCTCTACATAGAACGACTTGCCGGTCTTGTCGCTGAGGTACTTGGCGGCCAGCCGGGTGAAGTCGTCGACCCCGGTGCCCGCGCCGCTGACCGACACGATGCGCACCGGCCGGTCGGGATAGGCCGCGGGCTGCGCCGTCGCCGATGCGGCAAGGCCCAGCAAGGCCCCCCACAGGCTGAGCCGCAGGACCCGCCGGTGCAGGGTGGTGGCATCTTGCGAGTGCGTGAACATGGTCTTGTCTCCTGGTGAAAGTCGGAAAGCCGCAACGACGGGAACCGTCTGAAAAACTCAATGCCTGCCGTACAGCGTGACCACGCAGGCGCCGCCCAGGCCCAGGTTGTGCTGCAGCGCCAGCCGCGCGCCCTCGACCTGGCGTTGGTCCGCGATGCCGCGCAGCTGGTGCGTCAGCTCGTAGCACTGCGCCAGGCCGGTGGCGCCCAGCGGATGGCCCTTGCACAGCAGGCCTCCGGAAGGATTGGTGACGACACGGCCGCCGTAGGTGTTGTCGCCGTCCAGCACGAACTGCTCGGCACCGCCTTCGGGGCACAGGCCCAGCGATTCGTAGCTCAGCAGTTCGTTGTGCGCGAAGCAGTCGTGCAGTTCGACCACCGGGATGTCCCGCGGATCGACACCGGCCTGCTCGTAGACCGCACGCGAGGCGCGCTGAGCCATGTAGCTGCCGACGAAGCCTTTCATGGTCGGCGGCTCGAAGGACTCCTGCGGGTCCGTGACCATGGCCTGCGCCAGGATCGCGACGTCGGTGCGCAGGCCGTGCCGCCGCGCGAACGCGGGCGAGCAGACGACCGCGGCAGCCGCGCCGCAGGTGGGCGGGCAGGCCATCATGCGGGTCATCACGCCGTCCCACATGACCTGGTCGTTCATGACGTCTTCGGTCGTCACGACCTTCCTGAACAGCGCCAGCGGGTTGTTCGCCGCATGGCGGCTGGCCTTGGCGCGGATCGCGGCGAAGGTGGACATCCGCGTGCCGTACTGGCGCATGTGCTCGCGGCCGGCGCCGCCGAAGGTCACCAGGTTGCGCGGGATCTCGCCGGCATCGCCGCACAGCGCGTCCTGGATCGGCAGCACGTCGCCGCGCGGGATCGGGCGATCCGGAAAGTTGGAGCGCGTGGCCCCGGGCTGCATCTGTTCGAAGCCCAGTGCCAGCGCGCACTCGACCTGTCCGCTCTGTACCGCGGCGCGCGCCAGGTAGAGCGCGCTGGAGCCAGTGGCACAGGCGTTGTTGACGTTGAACACGGGGATGGCCGTACGGCCCACGCGGTACAGCACGCCCTGCCCGCAACTGGTGTCGCCATAGACATAGCCGGCGAACGCCATCTGCAACTGCCCGTAGCCGATGCCGGCGTCGGCCAACGCCAGGCGCACGGCATCGCCGCCCATCTCGAGGTAGCTGGGGCCCGCGCCGGGCTTGGTGAAAGGCACCATGCCGACGCCGGCGACCAGAACGTTGTCAGTCATGCGGTTGTTCCTTCGCGATTCAGGAGGTGGACCGCCCGGCCGCCATGCGGTCCCAGTCGTAGCGGAAGGCGCCGTCGCGCGCGAAGTCGGCCACGGCCTGGGCGTGATAAGGCGTCTGCATGGCCACGGCCTGCGCGCTGGCCTCGGCCGTGAACATCGCGGCGCAGTCGGTCTCGAAACTTCGGTTGACCAGGTTCTTGGTCATGCCGGCCGCCTCGCGCGGGCCTGCGCACAGGCGCTGCGCAAACGCCCTCGCCTCGGCCTGCAGCGCATCGTCCGCATGGACCGCATGCACGAGGCCCCAGGCCTGCGCCTCCTCGGCCCCCAGGCGGCGCGCCGTCAGCATGAGCTCCTTCGCGCGGGACAGGCCCACGATGCGCGGCAGCGTGTGCAGCAGGCCGAAGTCGGGCACGGCACCCAGGCGCGCGAACGAGGCGCAGAACACCGCGCGTGTCGACGCGAGCACGAAGTCCGCCTGCAATGCCAGGCCGAAGCCCGCGCCGTAGGCCGGCCCGTCGACCGCGGCGACCACCGGCACCTCGAGTTCGCGCAGGCGGGTCAGCCACTGGTGCGCCTTGCGCAGCCGGCTGCGCATGTAGTCCGCCGTCGCCACGCTCGGATCGGTCAGCCGTTCGCGCATGAACTTGACGTCGCCGCCGGCCGAGAAACTGCCGTCCGAGCCGGTGATCAGCAGCACGCGGATCTCGCGGTCGCTCTCGACGCGCGCGATCACGTCGACGTAGTCCATCTGCAGTTCGGTCGACAGCGCATTGCGCAGCGCCGGGCGCTGATGACTGAGTTCGGCGATACCGCCCTCGATGCGCAACTGCGACGCACGCAGGGTTTCGGTGGTGTCGTTCATGTCTGTGGCTCCTGGTTCAGTTCAGGCCTGGCATAGCGCTCGCGCAGCGCGCGCTTGTAGAGCTTTCCGGTGGGAAGGCGCGGCATCTCGTCGATGAAGTCCACCGAGCGCGGCAGCATGTAGCTCGCGACCTTGCCGCGCAGGAAGGCGATCAGCGCTTCGGCCAAGGCCGGCGTGGGCGCCACGCCGGGCGCGGGCTCGATGACGGCCTTCACGGCCTCGCCCATCTCGGCGTCGGGCACGCCGATCACGGCGGCGTCCTGCACGCTGGGGTGCAGGGCCAACGCATCCTCGATGGCCTGCGGGTAGATGTTCACCCCGCCCGAAATGATCATGTAGAAGAGCCGGTCGGTCAGGTACAGGTAGCCGTCCGTGTCGAGGTGGCCGATGTCGCCGATCGCGGTCCAGTTCGGGTGCCGTGGATGCTGGGCCGCGCGGGTCTTGCCGGGGTCGCGGTGATAGTGAAAGGGCAGCTTGTCGCGCTCGAAGTAGATCAGCCCGTCCTGGCCCGCCGCGAGCTCGTTGCCGTCGTCGTCGCAGATGCGCAGCACGCCCAGCACGGCACGGCCCACCGAGCCGGGGTGCGCGAGCGCTTCACGGCTGTCGATGGAGGTCAGGCCGTTGCCTTCGCTGCCGCCGTAGTACTCCACCACGATCGGGCCCCACCAATCGATCATGCGCCGCTTGACCTCGGCGGGGCACGGCGCCGCGGCATGGATCGCCACGCGGTGGCTGGACAGGTCGAAGGCTTCGCGGGAGGCGTCCGGCAGCTTCAGCAACCGGATGAACATGGTCGGCACCCACTGGCTGTGGGTGACGCGGTAACGCTCGATCAGCGCCAGCGACTCGACCGCATCGAACTTGGGCATGAACACCACGGTGCCGCCGAAGAAGTGCGTGTTGGTCGCATAGGACAGCGGGGCCGCGTGGTACAGCGGCGCCGTCGACAGGTAGACCGAATCGGCGTCGAACTTGTACCGGTGCATCATCATCAGGCGCGGGTCGGCCACGTCGTCGTCGAAGCGCGCGCGGGCCGCCGCGCGCACGATGCCCTTGGGCCGGCCGGTCGTGCCGGAGCTGTACAGCAGCGTGCCGCCCACCCACTCCTCGGCCAGCCGCTGCGCCGGCGCGCCGGCCACGGCTTGCTCGTAGGACTCCCACCCGGGAATGACGCCGTCGATCATCAGCCGCCGCGCGCAGTGCGGCGTGGTGCCGACCAGCTCGGCCGCGACGCCGACCATCGCGACCGAGGAGATCAGCACCTGCGCACCGCTGTCCTCCACGATGTAGGCCACCTCCCCCGCCGTGAGGAACCGGTTGACCGCCGTCAGCAGCAGCCCCGAGCGAAAGGCCGCCCAGGCCACCTCGAAGCAGCGCATGTGGTTCTCCAGCAGCATCGCGATGCAATCGCCGCGGCGCAGGCCCTGGGCGTACAGCACCTGTGCGAGCCGGTTGGAGCGTTCGTCCAGTTCGCGGTAGCTGAGGCGCTCGCCGCTGCTGCCGTTGATGACGGCGGGCTTGTCCGGCGTCAGGGCGGCAAAGTCTCCAAGGTAGTTCGCCGTTTTCATGCGGTGCCTCCTGGGGCGGACCGGTGTCCGCAGTCCTTGTTCATGTCACGCGTTCGACGCATTCAGCTGGCCGCTCAGGTCGGCATTCGGCGCCGCGCGCGCGACAAGGCCGGGCAGCACCTCGCCCAACTCGGCGACGGTCCAGCGGCTGTCCTTCTGCACGTGAGGACCGGCGCGCCACCCTTCGGCCACCGTGATGCGCCCGCCCTTGGCGCCGAACACCCGGCCGGTGACGGCGCTGGAATGCACGCTGCCCAGCCAGACGACCAGCGGCGCCACGTTCGCCGCGTCCAGCGGGTCGAATCCGGCGGCGCCGGCCGGTGCCTTGGGGTTGAGCTGGCCGCTCTTGAACAGGTCTTCCGTGAGACGGCTCATCGCGGTCGGGTAGATCGCATTGACCGTCGCGCCATAGCGCTCCAGCTCGCGCGACGCGACGATGGTCATGTTGGCGATGCCGGCCTTGGCCGCGCCATAGTTGGTCTGGCCAACGATGCCGTACAGCCCGGACGACGAACTGGTGTTGACGACGCGCGCCACGCGCGGCCGGCCGGCCTTGGCCTCTTCGCGCCAGTACGCGGCGGCATGGCGCATCGGCGCGAAGGTGCCGCGCAGGTGGACGCGGATCACGGCGTCGAAATCGTCGATGTCCATGTTCACGAGCGTCTTGTCGCGCAGGATGCCGGCGTTGTTGACCAGCACGTCGAGCCCGCCGAACGCGGTGATCGCGGACTGGATCAGCCGCCTGGCGCCCTCCCAGTCGGACACGTCGTCGGTGTTGGCCACGGCTTCGCCGCCCATCGCGCGGATCTCGGCCACCACTTCCTGCGCGGGGCCGTTCATGGCGCCCGTGCCGTCGGGCCTGGCGCCCAGGTCGTTGACGACCACCTTCGCGCCCTGGCGCGCGAATTCCAGTGCGTATTCGCGGCCGAGGCCGCGGCCGGCGCCGGTGATGACGACCACGCGGTCCTTGCAGAGCTGTTGCATCTCCATTCCTTTCGTTTCGCTGGGATCGATGTGCCGGACCGGACGGTCCGCAGCGGCAGTCGCCCGGCAGGCGCTGTCGCATGCATCGATGATGCGAAGCCGAAGGCCGCGAGCCACTAGCCGCGATGGCTAGCCGGTGTTCAGTGCAGCTTGGGGGTTTCCCGGACCAGCGAGAGATCGCGCATGCGCGCAACCGCTTCGTCGCGCTCGGCGACGCCCAGCTTGCTGTAGATCTTGCGCAGATGCCACTTCACGGTGTGGGGCGTGACGCCCAGCACGCGGGCAATCTTCTTGTTGGGCATGGCCTGCGCCACGAGGTCGAGCACCTCGCGCTCGCGCTCGTTGAGCAGGTCGACGGCCACGCCTTCGGCTGCGGCGCTCTTGGCCATGCGGACGGCCGCCCGTGCGCGTCGCGTGGCCGTGGCCGCGTCCAGCAGCCGTCGTGCATAGAACGCAAGGACCGGGTCGAGCGCCGCATCCGCCAGCAGCGCATCGAGGAGCGACGGCACGTTCGCCGATACGTCCAGCAGGCTGCGCACGAGGCCGAGCCGATGGCCCAGCCGCAAGGCTTCGATCGCCTGCTCACGCGCGGGCCGCTGGTTGCCGCGCCCCGACTCCGCGATGGCCAGTTGCAGCCGAAGGGCCGCGAGGATGCGCAACCGGCCGGCCGATTCGGTGCACGCCACGAGGGGCTTCAGGCAATCGACGGCGCCGTCGAAGTCGTTCCAGTGCAGGCACATGTCGGCACGCGCACGCTCGGTGATGCGCCAGGTTTCGGCGGCCGTGCCCTTGCCCGCATCGGCATGGCGCACGTTCAGCACCTTGATCCGCTCGAACACCTGATCGGCCTGCGCGGTCTCGCCTTGCTTGAGATACAGGCGCAGACGCAGGACCAGCGCATGCGCGAGCAGGCGGTCCAGGCTGTGGCGCACGGCGTAGTCCTCCAGGTGGTCGAGGTGGTCGAGCGCTTCGAGGCGCCGGCCCGCCAGCCAGTGCGCGCACGCCAGGACGACGAAGGCGCGCAGCACCGCATCGGGAATCGAGGCGCGCTCCAGCACTTCGATGCGGGGTTCGAGCAGGCTGCAGGCGGCTTCGAGTTCGTTCCACTCGTAGAGCACATCGCTTTGCAGGCCCGCGGCCATGCTGGCCACGCCGATCCGGGCGGCGCCGTGCCCTTGCGCCTCCTGCAGTACCGCGCGGAACAGGTGTTCGGCTTCGGTCATGCGGCCTTCGAGCGCGAAGCTCATGCCGGCGAGGCAGCGCGCGATCAGGCCGCGCCCGGTCGAGGTGCCGTGCTGCTGCGCGGCCTCTTCCAGCAGCGCGCGGGCCTCGGCGTAGGCATCGCGGTACATGTGCATCCAGGCCAGCAGGTGGTTGCACCCGGCGAAGATGGCCTGCGCGTCGTCGGGAATGGCTTCGAGCTGCGGCGCGATCGCCAGCAGGGTCTCGGTGTCGTCGCGCTGAAGGGCCAGGCCACCGCGCAGCAGCGTGAGACCCCGGCGCTGCAGTGCGTCCAGCGTGTCGAATTCCGCCTCCAGCTGCGAGATGCTGCCCTCCAGCGCTTCGATGTCGCGCGCATACAGGCGCAGGTAGGCCGCCACGAGCCGCAGCCCGAAGCGCGCCTGCACCTGGGTCGTCGGCAGCCGCCGCATGAGGCCACCCAGCGAGGTCAGTTCGCCCCGGGCCAGCAGGTCGGACGCGCAGGCCTCCACGATGTCGGCTGCCGCGTGCGCATCGCCCGCCAGCACCGCATGGCGCACGGCTTCGTCGAAGTGTCCGTGCGCCTCGAACCAGCGCCAGGCCGCGCCGTGCAGCGCACCGCGTTCCTCGCCCGGCAGCCTTTCCAGGCGCGCCAGCAGGATCTCGCGCAGCAGCGGATGCACGCGATACCAGGTCTCGCGGTCGTGGCTGCTGACCTGGCTGATGAACAGGTTCTCGCTATCGAGGCGCGCCAGCCGCAACGCCATGTCCGCACCGGCGTGCGGCAGCACCAGCAACGCGGCGCACAGGGAGGCGCAGAAACGGTTGCACAGGGCCAGCCGCGTGAGCAGCGCCAGCTCATCGGGCGGCAGGTGCGCCAGCACCTCGCCTTCGAAGTAGCTGGCGAAGGCCTGCGCGTCGCGCACCTGCACCCGGGCATACGGGGCGCCCCGCTTGGCCTGCATGTCGACCACGAACAGCTGCAGGCCGGCCACCCAGCCATCGGTGAGCTCGTGCAGCACCTGCACGTCGCGCTTGTCGATGCTGGCCAGCTGCTCGCGCAGGAAGCGCTCGGTTTCCTCGGCGGTGAAGCGCAGGTCGCGCAGGTCGAACTCGCTCACGAGGCCCTGGGAGCGCAGCCGCGCGAACGACAGCGGCAAGGCGGTGCGCGAAGCGAAGGCCAGGTGCAGCCGCGGTGGTGCGTAGTCGAGCAGCCATTGCAGCACCTGGAAGATGCGGGCGTCCTCCAGGTGCTGGAGATCGTCGAGCATCAGCACCAGCTCCCGCGAGCGCGACGAGATGGCCTGCACGACGGTGATCACGGCATGCTCGAGCGCCGACTCGTCGCTGTCCCGCCCCATCAGCAGCGCCGCCTCGCGCACCGCGTCGGGATCGACTTCGCCGATGCTGGCCAGCAGGCAGTCGAAGAAGCGTGTCGGCTCGCAGTCTTCGGCGGACAGTGAGAGCCAGGCGACATCGAAGTCCAGCGCCAGCAGGGCCTGCCGCCAGGCCACCAGCGTGCTGGTCTTGCCGCTGCCCGCGGGCCCCTGCACGACCACGCAGCGCTGGCGCCGGGCCTCCAGCAGCCGCGCCTGCAAGGCGTCGCGCGGCACCAGCCGGCGCGACGGGCGTGGCGGAAGCAGCTTGGTGCTGGCGACCGGTTCGATCCTGCGCTCCGGCACCGTCGCAAGGCTGGGGTTCAAGGATTCATCCATGGACACGAAGGAAGAAACTCCCCGCAGTATGGAGCGCCGATGCGCAAGTCAGCGTCGCGCGGTGCGCCATTCGGCGGCGATGGCGGCGAGGTCGGCGTCCGGCGATTCCTGGGGCGCCCTGGGCATGGCGAGCACGGTGCGGCTGAAGCGCGGCGCCGGGGCCGGCTGCACCACGCCCTCGACCTCGACGAAGGTGCCGCGCGCCTTCATGTGCGCATGCTGCGGCGCCTCGGCAAAGGACAGCACCGGCGCAAAGCAGACATCGCTGCCTTCGAGAAGGTCGCACCACTGTCGCCGCGTGCGCGACTTGAAACGCTGCGCGATCTGCACCTTGGCCTGTGCCCATGCGCCGCGGTCGTGCTGGTCGCCGAGCGCTGCGGCATCGAGGTCCAGCTTCTGCAGCAGCTGCGCATAGAAGCGCGCCTCGATCGGGCCGACCGAGATCCATCCGCCGTCCTGGCATTCGTAGACCTCGTAGAACGGCGCGCCGGTGTCCAGGATGTTGGTGCCGCGCCGCTCGTCCCACAAGCCCGCGGCATGCAGGCCGTAGAAGGAGGTGGCCAGCGAGGCCGCGCCGTCGACGATGGCGGCATCGACGACCTGGCCCTGGCCGGAGCTGCGCGCTTCCAGCAGCGCCGCCAGCACGCCCATCACCAGGTAGAGCGCGCCGCCGCCCATGTCGCCGGCCAGGGCCAGGGGAATCGAAGGCGCCTGGTCCTTGCGGCCGATGGCGTTCAGCGCACCGGTGAGCGCGAGGTAATTCACGTCGTGGCCCGCGGCGTGCGCGAGCGGGCCGGTCTGGCCCCAGCCCGTCATGCGGCCGTACACGAGGCGTGCATTGCGCGCGAGGCAGGGCTCGGGCCCGAGCCCGAGGCGCTCCGCCACGCCGGGTCTGAATCCCTCGATCAGCACGTCGGCGTGCTCCACGAGTTCCAGCACCTGCTCGACGGCCGCGGGCTGCTTCAGATCGAGCATCGCGCATTGGCGGTTGCGCAGCAGCAGGTTGTATTTGGCCGGGCGCTTGACGCCCAGGTCGGCCGCCTCGGTGCGATCGATGCGCAGCACCGTGGCGCCAAGGTCGGCCAGCAGCATGCAGGCCATGGGGCCCGGGCCGATGCCTGCGAGCTCCACGATCCTGATTCCTTGCAAGGGTCCCATTCGCTTGTCTCCTTCTATGCGTGGCGGCTTCCTGCCACGCGGATTGGTCAAAACTCAGGCCAGGGCCGGCGCGGACAAGCGCAGCCGGACGAAATCGAACAGCCCGTCGGGTTGCGCGAGCAGGGCCTCACCCAACAGGCGCGCGCACTGCGTCTCCGTGCCCGGCACCGCCCGCCACTCATGCAGGCGGCGCGTGTACAGGCCGAGCACATGCTCCTCGGTGATGCCGATGGCACCGAACACGGCGTGCGCGATGGCGCAGACGCTGCGCGCCGCCTCGCAGGCCCGCAGCTTCGCGGTGGCCGCCAGCAACGGATCGGGTTGCACGCCCGCAGCGCTGCATCCCAATCGTGCGGCCAGCGTGGCCGAATGCGCCTGCTCGCCCAGCACGCTGAGTTCCTGCTGCACGGCCTGGAACTGCGCGATCGGCCGGCCGAACTGCTTGCGGTCGCGCGCGTAGTCGGTCACCAGTTCGAGCACGCGCGCCATGGCGCCCGCCATGCCTGCGGCGTGAAGCGCGTTGCAAAGCGCCACGGCGTCGGCCGCGCCCGCATCGAAGCGCGCCACGGCGAGATCGGGTGTGTGCCACAGCAGGGTGGCCGAAGCCTGCGGGCGCCACGCACCCGGCGTGGCCGTTGCACGCTCGCGCGGCAGCAGCAGCCATTCGCCCTGCCAGCTCACGAGCACCTGCTGCGCGAGCGCGCCGCCGGGCACGTCGCGGCAAACGATGGAACCCGCGTCGCCGGGAACACCCGGTGCGATCGCGATGGGGCCGGCGCCGCGCCGCTCGCCATGCCCCGCCGCAGCCAGCAGTGCGCGCGCGACGGCGGTCTCGCCGAAGGGAAGCCCGAGCCCGGCCTTGCCGGCGGCGAACACGAGCGCGAACAGCTCGCGCAGCGACAGGCCCGCGCCGCCCTGCGCTTCCGCCACGAGTGCATCGGTGTAGCCGAGCGCATCGATGGCCTGCCACAGCGCGTCGGTGGGCGCGCCGGCTTCGACGGCGCGCAAGGTGTCGTCGGTGCACAGCGCGCGCAGCGGGCGTTCGAAATCGTCAAGGAGTGTGTCGTCCATCATGTGTCCTTGTGTGCGGCGCTGCTAGCGAACGCCCAGCCCGCGGGCGATGATGCCGCGCATGATCTGGCGCGTGCCGCCGCGCAGGGAAAAGCTGGGGGCCAGTTGCGTCACGTAGGCCAGGGTCTGCAACAGGCCAGCCGACGGCACGGGATGGCCGGGCGCGTCGAAGGCTTCCTCGATCCATCCGGGGACCGCCTGTTCGAACTCGGTGCCCAGGTCTTTCACCAGCGAGGCTTCGAAAGCGGGATCGAGCCCGCGGCCCAACTGCTCCGCCACCGCCAGAGACATCGCGCGCAGCACCGCCATGCGCGCGGCGATGCGGCCCGCGATGACCTGCACGCCGGCGGCCGGCGCCGGGCCCTGGCGCAGTTCGGCGAGCCAGGCTTCGGCGAGCACGAGGCTGGAGTAGATGCGTTCGGGCCCGCTGCGCTCGAAGGCCAGTTCGGCCGTCACCTGTTGCCAGCCCGCGCCCTCTTCGCCGACCAGCGCATCGGCCGGCAGCTCGACGTCCTCGAAGAGCACTTCGCAGAAGTGCCCGTCGCCGCTGAGATCGCGGATCGGCCGCACGGTGATGCCGGGCAGCGTCAGGTCGACCAGCAACTGCGACAGCCCCTTGTGCCGGTCTTCCGACGTGCCCGAGGTGCGGACCAGCGTGCACATGTAGTGCGCGCGGTGCGCATTGGTCGTCCAGATCTTGCGACCGTTCAGGCGCCAGCCGGTGGCGGTGGGCACGGCCCGCGAGCGGACACTGGCCAGGTCGGAGCCGGTGTCGGGCTCGCTCATGCCGATGCTGGTGAAGAGTTCGCCGCGCGCGATGCGCGGCACGAAGAACGCGCGCTGCGCCTCGCTGCCGTAGCGCAGGATCAGCGGCGCGGTCTGCCGGTCCGCGATCCAGTGGGCCGACACGGGTGCGCCCGCGGCGAGCAGTTCTTCGAGCAGCACGAAGCGCGCGAAGCTGCTGCGCCCGGCGCCGCCATAGGCCTTGGGCAGCGTCAGCCCGATCCAGCCCTGGCGCCCGAGCGCGCGGCTGAAGTCGGCGTCGAACCCCATCCAGGAGCGCGCCCGCACGGCCGGCGCGACACCGCGCAGCGCCGACTGCAGAAAGGCGCGCACCGGCGCGCGCAGGGCTTCGTCCTCCGGTGGAATCGCGACCAGCGAAAACGATTGCAGGGTATTCAATGGTGTGTCCTCACAGATGCTTCATCGGGTTTTGCCCGCTTCGTTCGGGTGGGTGCAAGCGCCATAATCCGCGTGGCTCCTGCACCGTTTGGCAGCCGCAGCGGGCCACCCGTTACTGCCGCAATCACCGAGACATTCGCCCCCATGGAGCTTCGCCAACTGCGGCAGGTCGTCGTCCTGTCGGAGACGCTCAACTTTCATCGCGCCGCAGAGCGGCTGCACATGGCGCAGCCGCCGCTGTCTACCTCGATCAAGAAGCTCGAGGAAGAACTCGGCGTGCTCCTGTTCGACCGGCTCTCCACCGGCCTGCGGCTCACGGCCGCCGGCGAAGCCGTGCTGCAGAACGCCAAGCGCGCGCTGTTCTTCGTCGACGAGGTCCGCCGCGCGGCCCGCGACGGCGTGGCGGGCGAAGAGGGCCTGCTGCGCATCGGCTTCGTCGGCTCGGCCACCTATTCGCTGATGCCTCAGATCGTGCGCAGCTTTCACCGCCAGTACCCGCGCGTGGACCTGGAGATCGAGGAGTCGACCACCACCGATCTGCTGCGGCGCATCGAAGACCACTCGCTCGACCTCGCACTGGTGCGCTATCCGGTACTGACGCCGACCGCAGCGGAACTCACGGTGCTGCAACTGGACCACCTGGTGCTGGCCGTGAGCGCCGATTCGGCCTTCGCGCAGCGCAGCGAGATCGCCATCGCTGAGCTGGAGGGCGAGCCCTTCATCGCGTACTCGCGCACGCTGGTGCCCACCATGCATGTGCTGACCATGCAGGTGTTCCAGGATGCCGGCGTGCAGCCGCGCATCACGCAGGAGGCGGTGCAGGTTCAAACGATCCTCGGCCTGGTGGAAAGCGGCCTGGGCATGGCGCTGGTGCCGGCGGTGGTGCAGCGCTACGCCAGCAACGGCGTGCGCCTGATCCCGCTGACCGACATGCCCTCCAAGTACACCGTGGGCATCGCGATGGCCACGCTGCCCGACGCCTTGACGCCGGCCGCACGCAATTTCATCGCGGTGGCGCATGCTGCTGTCCAGCCTTCTGCAACGCAGCCACCGGCTCAATCTTCGTAGCCGATGTTGGCGGTCTTCACGATGCGCCGGGTCTTCTCGATCTCGGCCCGCTGGAACTCGCCGAAGGCCTGCGGCGCGCCGTAGAACACCGCCCCGCCCTGCAAGGTGATGAAGGTCCTGGCCTCGTCGCTGTCCATCAGCTCCTTGATGGCCTGTGACGCCCGGGTGAGCACGGGCTCGGGCACGCCCGCGGGAAAGAACACGCCGGTCCAGGCATAGGACTCGTAGCCGGGCGTACCGCTCTCGCTCACGGTCGGCACCTGCGGCAGTTCCTTGATGCGTTCGTTGGCGGCGACGGCCAGCGCACGCACCTTGCCGCCGCGCAGCAGCGGCATCACCGCGCTGACCTCCGCCATCGTGTAGTCGATGTTGCCGCCGGCCAGGTCGGTCATGGCCGCCGAGGTGCCCTTGTAGGGCACGGCCGTGGCCTTGATCTGGTTGCGCTCGTGCAGCAGTTCGAGCGCGACGCGGTAGGTGGCGGTGCCGCTGCCGAAGTTGAGCTTGCCCGGCGCCTGGCGCGCGGCCGCCACCAGGTCCTGCAGGGTCTTGAAGGGCGAGCTGGCGGGCACGACCAGCACCATCGGGAAACGCGCGATGCGCGCCAGTGGCTGGAAGTCTTTCACCGCGTCGTAGGGCAACTGCCGGAACACGGCCACGTTGGTCACCATCGGCGAATTGCTGGCGACGAACATCGTGTAGCCGTCGGCCGGTGCGGTGGCCACGGCACGCGCGGCAATGAAGCTGTCGGCGCCGGGCCGGTTGTCCACGAGGAAAGGCTGACCGAGCTTTTCGCTCAGGTGCCGGGCCAGGAAGCGCGCGGTGGTGTCGGCGCCGCTGCCGGGCGGCAGCGACACGATGATCTTGACGGGCTTGTCCGGATACCCGGCCGCGGTCGCCAGCGCGGCGGCGCAACCCAATGAAAGCGCCAGCAGCCAGCGCGCGAGGAAAGGGGTCTTCATGTCTCTGGTTCCTTGTAGTTGTCGTCCGGCCCGCCGATCGCAGGTCCGATGCCTGTCTTCCTACTCGGCCTCGATGCCCGCGGCCTGCACCGCGCCGGCCCAGCGCTTGAGCTCCGCGCGCAGGTAGATGCCGAACTGCTCGGGCGTGGAAGACTGGAGCAGCACGCCTTGCGGCTCGAACTGGCCGCGCAGGCCCGGGTCGGCCACCACCTTGTTGACGGCTTCGTTGAGCGCCTTGACGATGGCCGGCGGCGTGCCCTTGGGCACCAGCAGGCCGTGCCAGGTGGGGGCATCGAAGCCCGGAATCAGCGACTCGCCCAACGCAGGCACGCCGGGCAGCACGCCGATCCGCGCCTTGCCGGCCACGGCCAGCGCGCGCACGCGGCCATCGCGGATGAAAGGCAGCGACGAGTTCACGGCGTCGAGCAGGAACTGGGTCTGTCCGCTCATGAGGTCGGCCATGGCGGGGGCGGTGCCCTTGTAGGGCACATGCATCGCATCGAGCTTCAGGGCCTGCAGGAACAGCGCGACGCCCAGGTGCGTGACGTTGCCCTGTCCGCCCGAGCCGTAGGCGAGCTTGCCGGGCCGCGCCTTCATGTACTGCACGAACTCCTCGATGTTGGCGACGGGCAAGCTCGGGCTTGCCATGAGCACG
The DNA here is from genome assembly GCF_059423125.1 of Variovorax sp. GW531-E2. Taxonomy (NCBI): domain Bacteria; kingdom Pseudomonadati; phylum Pseudomonadota; class Betaproteobacteria; order Burkholderiales; family Comamonadaceae; genus Variovorax; species Variovorax sp. GW531-E2. The sequence continues at coordinate 49,539 of NZ_JBWKXQ010000012.1, forward strand.
GTCGGGATCAGCGCGGGCAGCGCCACGGGCACGAGGTCGCGCAGCGCGTCGTAGGGCAGGTTCTTGTGCAGCGCCGGGCTGATGGCCAGACCCGACGAGTGGTACAGCACCGTGTAGCCGTCCGGTGCGGAGCGGGCCACGAACTCGGTCGCGATGTTGCCGCTGGCGCCGGTGCGGTTGTCGACGACCACCGGCTGCCCCAGCAGTTGCGAGAGCTTGAATCCGATGGCGCGTGCCACGACGTCGGTGGGCCCGCCCGCAGCGTAAGGCAGCACCAGCCGGATCGGCTTCTGCGGCCAGGCTTTGGGTTCATCGGCCGCGCGGGCCAGGGGCATTGCTGCGAGCGCACCCGCAGCGGCAAGGATGTGGCGCCGTTGAAAGGACATGGTCATTCCCCGCTGTCAGGCGCGCGCCGCGGCACGGGCCTTCGCCGCATCGAGAAAGGCATCGAGCGCGGACTCGTGCGCGGCGGTGTGGTGAGCCAGCGCCTGGAAGCCCGCCGACATCTCCAGCACCGTGTCGAGCCGCGCATGCTGTGCCTCGCGCAGCAGCCGCTTGGTCATGCGCAGGGCATGCGACGGATTGCTGGCGATGCGCTGCGCGAGCCGCAATGCCGTGGGCATCAGCGCATCGGGCTCGACCACATCGGAGACCAGCCCCCATTGCAGGGCCTGCGCGGCATCGATGGGATCGCCGGTGAAGGCCATCTCGCAGGCGCGCGACATGCCGACCGCCCGGGGCAGCAGCCACGCGCCGCCGTCACCCGGAATCAGCCCGAGCTTGACGAAGCTTTCGGCGAACACGGCCGTGCGGGACGCGATGCGGATGTCGCACATGCAGGCCAGGTCGCTGCCCGCGCCGTAGGCCGGCCCGTTGACGGCCGCGATGGTCGGCACCTCGAGGTTGCACAGCGCCAGCGGCAGGCGCTGGATGCCATCGCGATAGGCGTAACGGCTGTGCACCGGCTCGCCGAGCCCGCTGCCGATGGTGTCACGTAGCGTCTTCAGGTTGCCGCCCGACGAGAACGCCGTGCCCGCACCGGTCAGCACCACGGCGCGCACGGACAGGTCGCGGTTGACGGTGTCGCACAGCGCGATCAGCGACTCGACGGCATCTGCGTCGGACAGTGCATTGCGGGTCTGCGGACGGTTCATCGTCACCACGGCCACGCCGCCGTCGCGTTCGATCTTGAGGAAGTCTTCCATGTCAGTGCGCCTTCTTTTCGTCTGCCGGCTTCATGCGCATCATGCGCAGCGGCGTGTAGGTGAGAACGGTCTTGCCATCCTGGTTGAGAACCGAATTGCGGGTGCGCACGAGGCCGCGTCCCGGCTTGGCGGTGGGGCGTCGCTCGATCACTTCGCATTCGACATGGATCGTGTCGCCCACGAAGGTCGGCGCGGCGATGTCGAGCTCCGCATTCAGGAACGCGAGGCCCGTTCCCTGCATGGACGGCGTGATCAGCCCCTCGGCGAAGGCATAGACCAGCGCACCCGGCACCACCCGGCCCGCGATCGCCATGTGCGCCCGGTCGCTGGTGTCGGTGAACAGCTCCTCGTTCAGCCAGCTCAGGTTGATGAAGCTCACGAGGTCCGCCTCGGTCACGGTGCGGGAACGGGAACGAAAGCGCATGCCTGTTGGCAGCTCGTCGAAATGGAAGCCGGTGTTCAGCTGGATCAAGGGTGCGCTCCGTTCAGGTCCATGCGATGGCGGTTCAACTCGCTTCGGAAATCAGTTCGGCGGGCAACAAGGTGGCGCCCTGTGCAGCCAGCGCTTCGATCTGCGCCGCGCTGTAGCCGGCCTCGGCCAGCACCTCGGCGCTGTGCTCTCCAAGCCTGGGCGCCTGGCGCACCACCGTGGGGGGCGAGTCGGACCATCGCGTCGCGATCGCCATGGCGCGCAGGCGTCCTTCGCTGGGGTGTTCCACGGTTTCGAAGAACCCCACGGCCTTGAGATGCGGGTCGTCCATCAGCGACTCGAGGGTGTGCATCGGCATGACCGGGATGTCCGCGGCTTCGAGCCGTGCGGTCCAGTCGGCCGATGTGCGGGTCTTCATCACCTGGCCCACCAGCTGGTACAGCTCGCCGATGTTCTCGGTGCGCCGGCCGATGGTGCTGAAGCGCGGATCGGCCTCCATCTCCTGCGACTTGCCGATCAGGCCGAAGAAGGTCTTCCACTGCTTGTCGTTGTAGATCAGCACGCACAGATGACCGTCCAGCGTGGCATAGGGGCGGCGGTGCTCGTTGAGCAGCCGCGCATAGCCGGCAGGCCCGATCGGCGGCTCGAAGGTGCAGCCGCCCATGTGGTCGCCGAGAACGAACTGCGCCATGGTCTCGAACATGGGCACGTCGATCGATTGCCCCCTGCCCGTGCGCTCGCGGTGGAAGAGCCCCGCCGACACGGCGTTGGCCGCGCTCATGCCCACGATGCGGTCGACCATGGCACTGGGCACGTAGCGCGGCACGTCGGCGCCCGCGCGCACGCCCAAGGTGGGAATCGCGGCCGCGCCCTGGATCAGGTCGTCATAGGCCGGCTTGGCCGCATAGGGCCCGTCTTGCCCATAGCCGTACACACCGACATACAGGATGCGCGGATTGACGGCAGCAATGGCGGCGTAATCCAGCCCCAGGCGCGCCATGGCCTGCGGCCGGACGTTGTAGATGAGCACGTCGGCATCGGCGGCGAGCCGCAACAGCGCCTCGCGGCCGTCGGGCTGCTTGAGGTCCAGCACCACGCTGCGCTTGCTGCGATTGGCGTGCAGGAAGATGCCACCCATGCCGGGATTCCGGCCGGGCCCGATGCCGCGCACCGTGTCGCCGCCGGGCGACTCGATCTTGATGACGTCGGCGCCCAGGTCGCCGAGGATCTGGGTGGCATAGGGCCCCATCAGCACCGCGGTCATGTCGATGATGCGCACACCGTCGAGAGGTCCGCTCATGGGGCCCCCTGGCTTTTCGAAGCCGATAGTGCGGTGCGCGAAAGGAAGCGACCCGCCGCTTCTGTCCTTGTGTCCATTCGGTCTCCCGTGTCGTTGGAACGATGCTAGGGGAACCGGTGTTGGCCGTGAAATACCGTCTTCATGTCGGGCGATACGCATTGGGTATCGGGTGCTCGATCGGACAGATCGTGCGTCCCGCAACCACGCCCACCCGAACGCCGGCGAGATCGGCAGCAGCAAGTTGCTACCGGTCCGGCGCCGCCCGCAGGCGGGATTTCATTTCTCCAAGCGTGGCGCGCCGGCGCGCATCGAGGCGACGACCTTCTCCTGCCATCGCCGGGAAAGACCGCGTCGGGGCGAAGCGCCCTCCGCCCGCACGGTGTGACCGGACGCATGCGCGCAGTAGTCCAGGGCCTGGCGAAGTGCCGTGTCCACTCTGCGCAAGGAGATGCAATGCCGGTCTGCCACGTCCTGGCGGGTCATCTCCTCGATCTGCAGTGCCACGAGCACCGAGCGATGCCGGTGCGAAAGCCGCTGCATCGCCTGCTCGACGGCCTCCACGGCCGAACGCGCCTCGGCGATGGCATCGGGGCCGGGCGCGTGATCGGCCAGGAGATCGAGGGCCGTATCCCATTCGCCCACGTACTGCCAGGACCGATCGCTGCGCAGGCGATCCATGGCCAGGTTGCGCGCCGTTCGGTAGACATAGGCCCCGGGACTGCGCACGGGCTCCGATGCCGTCATCTCGCCCAGGCGCAGCCAGGCGTCGTGCAGGCACTCGCTGGCCTGGTCGGAACAACCGAGGTCGCGGGCCAAGCGGCGATGCAGGTACGCGTAGTTCGCCGTCAGGAACGCCCGCAGCACGACGCCGACGGGCTCGCCGTGCCCCGCGAATGGCCCTTGAAAACAAGGACCGGGATCGAACTCGGCCGCGGCCATCGTCTTACTTGCCGGCATGGCGCAACCTGCTCTTCTCGGCGTCGGTCAGCAACGACATCACCGATGCGTCGAACTGGTTGCCGTGCCCAAAGACCTGCACGGGATTGGCAGGGTCGTACCGAGGCGCAGCGCCCGCTTGCGCGCCGGGGCGTGACGGCGACGATGCACCCGCACCGCCCGACGGCAGGCTGTCGTTGCCGAAACCCAGCACCCGCACCGTGAACACCGAGGGCAGGTTCTGCCGTGCCGCGGCCCGCTCCTGGCGCATGGACTCCTGCGCCGCCATGGCCGCCGCCGACGCCGCCGCGCTGGCGGTGGTCAGTGCCCCGATGTTCACCGCGGCCACCACCGGCAGCCCGGTCGTTTCGCCCTTGACCTGGATGTTGTCGGCGTTGCGCACCTGCAGCGCGGCGATGTTGAGGTTGCTCGCGACCCGGATGCCGGCATCGCCCGCATCGATGGTGCCCCGGGGCGCGACCAGGTCCACGTCGCCTTCGCCCACGGTGCCGATGCCGGCGCCGCTCATGTCGCGCTTTTCCTCCACGGTGATGTTGCCGTCGGCGTCCGACGTGACTTCCGGCGCCTGCGGGATGCGCACGGTCTTGGCGCCGCGGCCGGCGTCGATGTCGCCCTGGCTGGACCACAACACCTGGTCGCTGCCCAGCGGCTCGGCCTGCGAGACGAAGGACAGGATGCGCGAGCGGTTCACGATGATGTCTCGGTCGGTGAACACATTGACCTGCCCCGGCGAGGCCAGCGTCACCAGGCCGTATCCGTCCGGCACCACGGCGCCCAGCCCCGCCACCTGCAGGCCGCCGCCGGGAGTGAAGACGTTGATGTCCCCCCCCTGGTGGGTGCGCGCCGCCATCCGGGTCGCGGCGATGCTGCCCACGCCGGACCAGCTGCTGCGCCAGTTGTCCGGCAGGTCCGCGGCGTAGCGAACGGGCTGGCCTTCGGCCGTCGCACCGCGGAACAGCGTGTCGATGGCCGCGGAGCCGCGGCGGTAGCCGCCGTTGATCGGACCGTTCTGCCCATCGCCCCCGTTCTGGTCGCGCCCTCCTTCGCGCAGTTCATAGACAAAGACCTGGCGCAGGAACTGCTCGCGCACCAGGGGCGGCAGTTGCCGGTATTGCTCCCACGCCTGCTGCGGGCTCAGCTTGCCGTCCGCAGTGCCGGTGAGGCTGGCGACCTTGTCGGCACCGAGCATGCCTTCCACGAAGGACACCAGGCCCCGGCGCGTGAGCTTGGCCAGGTCGCCGCGGTTTTCCACCCCGTCGCTCAGGTACAGCGGCGCCACGGTGCCGTCGGCCAGGGTGGTCTTCAGATAGTCCGGCATGGCGGCCACGTTGGCCGGGTTCAGGTAGGCCCGCTCGAAGGCGTCGTAGCTGGCGGCCTTGTTCATGCCGGCCATCAGGGTGATGCCGGCGCCCTCGGCGGGCAGGGCCTTGATGACGTTCGATTCTTCGCCGAGCGGCGTTGCCGACACGTAGTCCCAATAGCGATTGGCATTGGTGTACAGCGACAGGTTGTTGCCCTGGATGTCGCGCCCGGCCAGCAGCAGCAGGGATCCCGGCCCTTGCAGCGCGGTGCGGCTGCCCCTGTCGTAGTAGTAGGCCGCCGCGTCGCCGCTGTATCGCGCATATCGGTGCGACAGGAGCCTGTTGGCGACAGCCAGGATGTCGTTGCCCGCCGCCAGCATGGTGGTGTCGGTGGGGCGCAGGTTGCGCGCGCTGAGCTCGAAGTTGCGGATGTCGGTGCCGGCCTGCACGTGCACCGATTCCGACGCGATCAGATTCAGGTCGCTGATGGAACCGGTCGCCGCGTACAAGCGGCTGGGCGTGAAGTCATGCACCTGCATCGGCAGCACATCGGGGTTGTCGAACAGCTCCATGCCATTGAGGCTGTTGGTCAGGAACGTGTTCGTCACCGAGAAGCCGCCATAGACCGACTTCAGCGGCGCGCCGAACGCCGATGCCCCGCCCAGCGTGATCGTGAAACCCATCCACGGCCGGAATATCGACGGCCACTTGTCCAGCGTGGTCTGGGTCATGACGATGGCACCCGTGTTCTGCAGGCTGCTGCCGCGCAGGAAGCGCAGGTCTTTCGCGGCCAGCAAAGACAGGTCGCTGCTGTTCGCCGGCGCCATCGCCAGCAGGCCCGCGACGTCGATGTTGCCGCTCAGGGCCGACACGCTGACCTTGGCCGGGTACAGGCCCACCATGTCCGTCTGGAGCTTGGTGTCCGTCATGCCGCTCACCAGCCTGGTGGTGTTCTCCGTGTCGTTTCCTGCCACGAATTCCGACTGGTTGACCAGGCGCACGTTGCCGCCGATGGACACCAGGCTGACGGCGCTGCGCTCTGTCTGACTGCTCATGAACATCGCATGGCTGGACGCGCCGCTGGTGTCCCGGTCGACCTGGTCGACGTAGGCACGGCGTATCTGCATCGGGTCGATCACGGTCTGCAGGACCAGGTCGCCCAGCGTCTGCAGCTTGAGCGTGGCGTCCGACAGCGCCAGCACGGGCGCGATGTCGTAGGCATAGGCGGTGTTGGGCCAGCTGCTCGAGATGCCGGTCAGGGCATAGCCGGAGGCGCTTGCGCCGGCTTCGATCTCGCCGGCGCCGCGGCCCACGTAGTACTGGCCGGCCTTCAGGGTGCCGCCCGCCGCCACCTGCAGCTGCCCGCCGTTGCGGGTCACCGTGGAGGCCGCGGCATCGCCAGCGGAACGCCCGCCCGTCACGCGCATGGTGCTGGGCAAGGCCACCACCAGGTTCACCAGGTCGCCGCCCGCCGACAGCTTCACGTTGCCGCCGCCCAGCGCGCCCAGGCCCTGCTGGAAGCTGGCGTGGTTCACCCACCAGCTCGGTTGCTGGCCCCGGGCGGACATGACCGGCGCCCAGCTCTCGCCCATGTTGTACGCGTCGTAGTAGCCGGTGGGACTGCTGAGATCTCCGCCATAGCGGCCCTGGCGGAACAGCCATTCGGTCAGGATCTGGTCCGAACGCGCGCCCTGCGCGGTGGGCGCACGCACGCTGCCCTGGACCGCGACATCCACGTGGCCACCTGCGGTGCCGTACTGGGCATCGACGCTGGCGGTGTCGAAGCCGCCGCCCAAGGTGGGATCGGCCTCGGCCCGGCCCGCCGTGTACAGCGCGGACTCCTTGTGGGCGAGCACCAGGTCGCGCCCGGCGCGTACCGTCAGGTCGCCGCTGCCGGTGCGCACCAGCTTGCCGGCGCCCGACTCGGTGCCGGCCGTGCCCACGCGGATCGTGCCGGTGTCGGCTGCAAGCGCGCCCGATGGCCGCGTGGCCAGTGCATCGACCGACCCCAGGTCCGCACCCGCCACCAGGCGCAGGTTCCACGACGCGGCCTGCTGCAGCCGCGCCGCCCGGCCCGCGCCGTTGTCGCGGCCTGCCACGTCGAAGCCGTCGCTCAGATGGCCGTCGATGTTCAGGTTGCCGCCGGCGCGCAGCGTGAGCGTGCCTTCGCGGTGCGCCGCACCGAAGCTGTCGAACAGGTTCCAGTCGCGGCCCAGCGTCAGGTCGCCCGGGCTGGTGATCTCGATGCCCGCCGCCAAGGTGTAGGCGGCGGCGTTGCCACCCAGGCTCGCCAGGATGCCGGTGTGGCCTGCAAAGGCATTGGCCTCGGCGATCGCCTGCGGGGCCACGGATTCCACTGTGCCATCCGTGCTCGCATGGCGGCGCACGCCTTCGAGCACCGCGGAGCGCGCGCCCTGCACGGCGGCGTTCAGCGCCGTGACGTTCAGGCCGTCGTTGCCTGCAGTGCGCTGCGCCCGCAGCCGCAGCTTGCCGCCTTCGCCGCCGCTCAGGTCCAGCGTGCCGCCGGCCAGGTTCAGTTGGCCGTCGACCGCTTCCAGGTCGATGCGGCTGCTGCCCAGGCCATCGACGGCGTCGGTGGCATGGGCCGCCAGCACCGCGCCAGGCTGCATCGTCAGCCCTGCCCCGCCGACCAGGCGGATGCTGCCGCCGTAGGCCGCGTGGGCCTCGACGCGCGCCGTGCCGTCGACAGCAATCACGCCGCGGTCGGTGATGACTTCGAAGTCGGCCACGCGCGTGGTGCCCGTGATCGTGAGGTCGCCCTGGCGGACGCGGAACTGGCGCGAGCGGCTGAAGCCCGCATCGTTGAGCGTTCGCGCCAGCGCGCCGAAATCGTCCAGCCGATCGATGGCCAGCGCAAAGTTGCCACCGTTGCCGCCGGCACCCGCCTGCGCTTGCACAGTGCCACCGAAGTGGACCCGTCCACCGGCCGATGCATCCACCGTCAGGCGGCCGGCGTCGCCACCGTGCGGATGGGCCGACAGGTCCAGCAGGCTGCCCGGAGCCAGGTCGATCAGGCCGCCTCGCGTCGCCAGGCTGATCTGGCCCGCATCCACGTACTGGGCCGCGTCGAAGAAGACTTTTTCCAGGCCCCCCGCGTGCAGGCGGCCCGACTCTGCAACCGTGAGGTTGCCCGTGCCGGCATCGACCGCGATGCTGCCGCCCAGCGCGAGCACCGGCAGCGCCACGGTCACGCCCTGGCCCGACAGATTGAGGCGCGCGCCCAGGCTGGCGCGGCCCAGTGACGCCATCTCTTGCGCATCCAGCGGCACGTCTTGCTGCAACACCAGTTGCCCCTGCGTTCGCAGGGCCTGGTCGGCGCCGGACACCCCTTGCAGCACCGGCGTGCGCAGCGTCAGCGCCGCCGCACCGGCGTCCAGGCTCCCGGTGCCTTCGCCGGCGATGCGCCGGCTGGCCGACAGCAGCACCTGGTCGAAGCCGGACATCGTCTTGTCGCCCGCGCCCAGCACCAGCTCGCCGGCCGACAGTTCCAGGCGACCACTGCCTGTGCCCGCGCTGCCGAGCGACGCGCCCGTGTTCTGCAGCGTCAGGTGGGAGGCCTGCACCTGCACGGCATCGGCGCCATGGCCCCGCAAGGCTGCGGCGTCGAACACCACCTGCGCCAGGCCGCGCATGTCCAGCGAGCGATAGAAGTCCAGGCTGCCGTAGCTGTGCAGCGTCAATGACTGCGCGCGCGACAGCTGCGCCAGGGCGTCGGTGTCCAGCACCAGGCCGCCGCTGCCGCCGCCGATGCCGATGCGGCTCGCGGCCACCGACAAGGCCTTGCCCGACAACTGCGCGCCGGCGGCCATCTCGGTGTTGTTGGTAGCGTCGAGCAGCAGCGCCTCGCCGCCCTGTAGCAGCGCACCGGCGCCGATGCGCACCTGGCCGCCGACGGTGGTGTCCACGTTCTCGCGCAGCGCTCGCACGGCCTGGCCGCGGCTCACGCGCACCAGCGCACCCCAGTCTTTGGAGGGTGTGACGATGTGGTCGTCGCTGGTGTCGTTGGGCGTGTTGTTGTCGCTCCACACGGCCGCCACCTGCGGCTTGAGCACCAGGTTCGCCTCGTCGCCCGACGCGGCACCGTTCGCGCGCAGCACGCTGCCCGACTCGATCGACACGGCATTCGCCGCGGCCAGGATCACCTCCGGGCCGCTCAACGCGGTGCCTGCCGTGTTGCGCAGCACCACATCGCTGGCGGCCACGTCCACCTGCAGGCCGCGCACATTGCCCGTGCGCGTGCCGCCCACCAGCAGGCTGCCCGCGCCGAAGCGCGTCAGGCTGCCGGCATCCACGACCAGGTAGCCGTCGGCGCGCAGGTCGCTGCTGTCCTGCCCCGCGCCGACGATGGCGATCTTGGCGGCGGCAATGTCCACCAGGCTGCCGCGCCCGCCCGCATCGGGTTGTGCGCGCAGTTCGCCGTCCAGCGTCAGCGCGCGGTCGGCCTTGAACACCACGGCGCCGCCATCGCGCGCCAGGCGCGGGGTCACGACGTCCTGCCCCGTGAGGCGGTATTGCGTCAGCTTGAACGCATCCGATGAGAAGAAGGCGTTGCCTCGCGCTTCGTTGTATTCACTGACCTTGCGCACCAGGCTGGCGGGCAGCACGCGCCAGCCCGAGGCCGTGGCATCGCGCGCGCCGCTGATCGTGTTCTGTTCCCGCCCGGCCACGATCGTCGAGCCGTCACGCAGGCTGACCACCTCGCCACGGGACGCAGCCCACGCCGGCAAAGCCTGGCCCGTGCTCTGCACCGCGAAGGCGCCGGGCAGCAGCGCATAGCGCGCCGGCAGCAGCGTGTACCAGCCGGCCCCCAGGCCGCCGCCGGCCAGCCAGACCTTCTGGCCCGCCGCACCGCCCGCCACGGGCGACAGGCCCTGGTAGCCCGGCAACACGGCGTACATGCCGGGCAGCGTCAGCACATCGTGCGAGCCGCCCGAGCCGGGCACGTGCTCCCACGCATGCAGGTCGCCGCCGCCCGCGATGTCCACCACCGCGCCCGCGGCCATGGCCACATCCGGTGCTTGCAGGAGCACGCGCTTTTCCGGCAGGGACGACAGATAGCGGTTTTCGTCCAGGGAATTGGCATCGCCGGCATTGGCACGATTGCGGCCCTGCGGGTTGGCCGGGTCCAGCCAGTATTCGGCGTTGCGCAGGCTGCCGTAGAGCACGTCCAGGCCCGCACCGGACACCGAGGTCAGGCTGTTCGTGCCCAGCGTCAGGCGCTCGCCGGCATTCAGCGCGATCTGCCCGAAGGGCGCGCGCAGCACGCCGTCCTGCTCGATGACGGGCGCGTTCAGCGTCAGGCTGCCGCCGGCCGACAGAGGCGCCGCGGCGCTCCCGTTGCCGCGCACGGTGATGGAGTGGTCCGAGTTGATTCGCGCCGTGACGGCGGTGGCCGGGTAGACCTGCGCGGCCTTGATCTCCAGCGCGCCCCCCACGTCCAGCGTGGCCCGCAGCTGGGGGTCGTCGTAGTCGGTGCCGCCTTCGCTGTAGGCCCCCGCCACGAAGCGCAGGTCGCCGGTGTCCAGCACCGTGCGTTCGAAGCCGCGCAGCTTGACGTCGACGGGCGACGCGGACTCGCCCTTCGCACCCCTGCCTGCGATGTCGATGGCCTGGGTGGCCGACAGGATCAGTTCGCCCGCATTGCGGGCCGTGGCGCCGACCGCACCCACCGCACCTGTCAGTGGGTTCAGTTGCAGATGGTGGGCATGCAGGCGCACCACGCCGCCCAGCCCGTCGCTCTGGATGACCGGGGCGGTGATGCCCAGACGACCGGCAACGCTCAGGTCGACGCCACCGGCCAGTTGCACGCCCACTTGCGTGGAGCGCAGATCGACCGCCGAGAAGCCGGTGTCCTGCAGCGCCTTCGCCGACACGTGCAGGGTGCCGTCCGAGGTGGCGATGTTGCCGATGTGGATCTTGTGGCTCAGCGCCGTTCCGGTGCCGCTCCAGAAATACTTGTTGAGCAGTTCGACCACCCGCTTGTCGATGGTCGCGTCGTGCTCCCACGGCGCCCTGTCGGCGCCCGGCCCCGCGGCCAGCGCCGCGCCCGCGTCGAGGACGAGCCCCTTGCTGCTGGACACCGACGTCGGCAGCGTGGTGTTGATCGCGGTGCGCATGGCGCTGCTCATCTTGACGTCGCCGGCGTACTCGTCGCGCACGTCGAGGTTGCCGCTGGTGCCGATGATCCGCGCGTACTTTTCACCGTTGAACGTGTACGTGCCGGTGGGGCTCTTGTAGTAGAGGAAGGAACCGATGTCCGGCGCCACCAGGTCCCCGGACGCACGCCCGGCCGCGCTGGTGTCCGTGATGGACAGCGACCCGCCCGCCGCCTGGGCATTGCCGCCGTGGGCGCGCAGCCTGGCATTCATGGCGCCGCCGGCGGCGGCTTCCATCACGACCGCGCCGCCATTGCTGCCCAGTTCCTGTTCCACGCGCCGCAGGGCACCGAGCGCGCCCGTGCCGCGGTCCCAATACGCCACCGTGCCCCGCGCGCCCGACACGTCGATCAGCGCACCGGCCTGCGCGTCCAGCGTGCCGGCGCTCAGTGTGACCGTGCCGCCCGGCAGCACCTTGCCCTGGGGCAGGCGCATGGCCGGGTCGTGGAAGATCTGCGCCACGCCGGGCAGCAGCAACTCGGCCCCGTCGGCCAGCGTCAGGGTGTTCTTGGCGCGGATGTTCAGCGTCCCGGCCGGCGCCAGGAGGCGGCCCGCCACCCGCACGGAAGCCTGCCCGGACCCGTCCGCGTCCAGCGAGATCGTGCCGCCGGGTTCTGTCTGGATGCTGGCGTTCGCGTCGATGCGGATGCCGCCGCCGGTCGCGCCGGTCGCCAGCGACAGGCCACCGGGCGCGCGCGCGGCGCGGCGCTGTTCGCTCAGTTCGTCCAGTGTCTTGGGGGCCAGCACCTCGCCCAAGGCGCTGCCGCTGGGCAGCGTGCGCAGCGTCGACACCGCGGCGGGCATGTCCCAGCTCGTGGGCTGGATGTGCACCTGTGCGCCTTCCGCGACCACGACGTCCCCGCCGAGCGAACGGATGCCGATCGTGCCGAAGCCGCGCTCGGTGTACAGGGTCTGCGGCAGGTGCAACGGCTTTGCTGCGCCCGATGCCTTCCCGCCCGTGGCGTCGGCCGCGGGCGCGGCGCCGCCCACCTGCACGTCGCCGATCGCCGTGAGCGTGAGCCGGGACGCATCGCCCCCCGCCCAGCCGCGCAGGTCCAGCGTCTCGAGCGCCGTGTTGTCGAAGGCCGTCAGGCTGATGGCCCCGCCGTTGCCTGCCTTCACCTTGCCGGCCTTGCCGCCCGCCGTGGCACCGGACAGCCAGCCGCCGCCGGACACGTCCAGCGCCGCGCCGGCGGCCACCTCCACGTTGCCGTACACCGTGCCCAGGCCCTCCTTCATCGGGGTCCCCAGTGCAATCGAACCGCCGTGGATGGCGCGGCCCAGCGTGACGCCGCTGCCGGTGTCGTTGACCCACTGGCCCGCGACGCTCAGCAGGCTGTTCGCACCCAGGCGCAGCACGCTGTCCGCCTTGCCGCCGGCGCTCAGCGCAATGGAGCCACCCGGGGCGATGAGCTTGCCCTGGATGTCGAAGTTGCCGGGGATGCCCTGCCCGTCGTAGACCGCGGCCGTGAAGCGCGCCCCTGGCTGCAGAGTCACCACCGCGCTGTCTTCCAGCACGAAGCCGGTGTTGAGGTTCAACTCGATGGCGCCCAGGCCCGAATGGCTCAACCCCGCGGCGGACAGCCAGGTGGTGCGGCCCACGCCCGCGCCCGCGCCGGGGGCTTGCCCTTCCGGCTCGGTCAGGAAGGCGTCCTTGCCCAGCGGGCTGTCGATGCTGAAACCCGCCGGCAGCAACGCGGGCTTGTCGCTGATGACGACCTGGCCCAGGGTCCACATGCCCTCTTGTGCCCGGTTGGAACCCACCGTCAGACGGCCGGCCCGAGGCAGCTCGGCCACTTCCTGCACCCGGTCGCCGGGCTGCACCGAGCCCCTGAACTCACCCTCCAGGATGAAGGCGCTGCCGGCACGGATGTCGATCGAACCGGCATTGCGACCTTCCTCGTAGCCCGGCTCCCAGCGCCGCCCCGACAGCATCGGATTGACATAGGTCTGCGTGACGCCCCAGCGCGCATGCGCCTGCAGGTACTGGCCCGCGATGCCCGTGTAGGTCATGTCCGCCGGCGCGGACGACATGGTGTAGGTGCGCCCGTCCGCGCCGCGCAGCAGGGTTTCCGTGTTCCAGCCATCGCTGTAGCGCACCGAGCCGCCCGACACATCCAGGATGGAGCCGGGCCGCGTGATCACCGAGCCGTTGGACTGGATGGTGATGTCGCCGCCTCGCGCAGCCAGCTCCGACAAGCCGACCAGGCCGTTGCCCACCCAGCCCGTCACGTCCGCCAGCGGGGTGCCGACCCAGACGCCCTTGAGCGCCTTGCCGGACTCGTCGGTGACCCATTCGACGCCCGCCATGAGCCCCTTGAAGGTGCCCGACCGGCGTCGATCCACGATGACCTTGCGGCCGTACAGCCAAGTGTTCGCCTGCAGGTGGGAGTCGCGCAGTTCGTTGATGCGCAGTTCGGCCTCGACGAAGTTGCTGGCCATGTCCACCGGCATCTGCATCAGACCCGCGGTGCTGACGGTGGCGTGTTCACCGATGAGGATGCGGCTGCCGTCGCCCACCTGGGTGTTGCGCTGCAGGGCCGCCGGGTTGGCCTGGGCCTGGATGTCGATGTGGCCCGCGGCGGCGGTGACCTGGGCACGGGTCTGCACGTCGATCGTCTTGCCGTAGAGCTCGATGCGCCCGGGCTGGTAGCGGTTGGCCAGCGAGCCGCTTTCGATCCGCGTGGTGTCCTGCCAGTCGTTGACGACCTGGGTGATGCTGTCCGGCCCCAGGGTCAGCGTGCCGCCCGACCAGGCCGTCAGGCGCGGGACGTCGGCCGCCAGGTTGATGTCGATGTTGTGCACGCCTTGGCCCCAGGCGCGCAGGCGGATGGAGCCCGTGCGGTTGTTCAGCGCGGTGCTGGCTTGCAGGATGCCGCCCTGGTGGATGTCGCGCGACACCATGGTGATGTCGCCGTGATCGGCCTGGACGATGCCGGTGTTGTGCACGCTGTAGCCGACCTGGGCCGCGCGCTGCTCCATCAGCGGCAGGATGTCGGACACGATGCGCCCGATGAGGTAGGGCTGGAAGGCGGGCGCCGTCTGCGGATTGATCAGGAACTTGGCCGGAAAGAGCCAGGGCCGCACCGACGAGGTGACGGCGTCGAAGCCGCGCACGGTGGGGCTGATTTCCTTGGCCTCCAGCCACACGTTTTCGCCGGCGCCCAGCAGCGTCTGGCCGCTCGGCGTGCGGATGCTGCCCGCGTTGCTGACCTTGGGCGCGAACATCAGCACGTGGCCGCCCTGCCCCGTGATCTGCGCACCGGCCGCCACCTTCACGTCGCCCGGCGGCTTGCCCGGATCGAAGGCCGGGCCCATGTCGGCGAACTGCACGTTCGAATCGGCCGGCATCTGCTTGGAGTTCTCGCCGAAGGTGGGAATCCCGACGCCCACTTCGAGGCCGCTCCAGTAACCGGGGTCACCCGATTTCGCGCCCAGGCGCGTGTTGAGGCCGGCCTTGAACTGTTCGTCGCTGAGCTTCAGGCTGGAGGCGACCAGGTTGCGCACGTTGACCTGGCTGCTGCCGGTGAACAGGATGCCGTTGCGATTGATGAGGTAGACGCTGCCCTCGGCCTCGATGCGGCCGGCGATCTGGCTGGGGCGCCCGCTGGGATCGTTGATGCGGTTGAGCGCGATCCATTCGTTGGCGCCGGTCTTGACGTGGGTGCCGGCACGCTGGTCGAACTTCACCGTCGTGTTCTTGCCGACGTTGAAGGTCTCCCAGTTCAGGATGGCCTTGTCGGCGGTCTGCTCGATGGTGACCGTGGTCCTGCCGTTGGCTGCGGCCTGCACGGGGTCCCTGGCATTGAGCCAGCCGGCTGTCAGCGAATTCGTGTCGACCTTCAGGCCGCCTTCGGCCAGGCCGTCCGGCGCGGATTCGCCGCTGGCCAGCGCCTCGGCCCGCTTCTGTGTCTGCTGTGCCTGCTGCGCGGCGATCGCGCGCGCGGCCAGGTTCAGGTTGGTGATGGACGTCTGCAGCTGCTGGCTCGCCGCCGACGACGGCTGCGCCGGGTGGACCAGGCTGGACGCCGGCGCGCCGTTCGGCAGCTTGCCCGTGGCGATCGCGCCCGCCTGCGCCGCGCCCTTGTCGGCGAACCACGCCGGACTGAACGCCCGCTGGGCGTGCGCGCTGCCGAGGACCCCACCGGCAGCCAGCGCCACCGCGATGGCCCGCGCGAGGGGCGCCATCCTGAAAACCTGCTGCGCCGCGCGCGCCGGTCGCTTCTTTTCGTTGCACCCACTGATGGTCATGTCTCGTTCCCGCCGAAGTAAAGCCTGTGCCGAAGGGGCTGCGCGCATCGCGCAAGCACACCCCATTCAAGAAGCCCCTGCGATGGCGATCGAAAGCCAACGCGACAGGAGCCGTCAGTTTCTTGACGGGACGGAAACGTCGAATTCCAGAAGAATATTTTTGGGTTCGTTGCGGGCGCGCGCGTGTCGCTGCGGCCTCGGTCCGGAAAGTCCTTGCAGATCAACGGCAAGGGCGCGCTGCACCTCGGCAAAGTCACGAAAGCTTCACAGTGGCTGCGCACCACCACTATGAGAAGCCGCGACATCGAGACAGGGTCACCACCCAATCCCGAGGTCCACCTCTAGCTCAGGACCAGCACGCCGGCGGGGAGCGACCGGGCATTCAAACCGAAGGAACGCTGCATCTGGAGCAAGGCCAGATCGAGGCGGTCGAGCTTGAAGGTCGCGGTGACCGTTTTCCCCCGCAGCGCATCCACCATCAGCACCACACGCCCGGGGCGGTAGCGATTGATCTCGTCCAGCACCACCGACAAGGGCGCCTGCTTGAACACGAGCTCACCGCGCCGCCAGGCAGAAGCCACCTCGGGGTCCGCGGCGGCGATGCCGCTGATGGAATGATCGCGGTAGACCGCTTGCTGGCGCGCCAGCAGCACACGGTCGCCGGCCGGGTGCTCGATGCGCACGCGCCCCGCCAGGCAGGTCACGCACACCCGCCCTTCCAGTCGGCTGATCTCGAAGCGCGCCGACTCGCCAATGCTGCGGCCGGCGCCGGCCACGACGCTGAAGGTGAGCGCACTGGGCAGCATCTCGATCGCCGCTTCGCCGTTCAGCAACTCCAGCCCCTCGGCCTGGTCGTCGTCCGAGGCCACCCGGCGGATGCTGGTGCGGGTGTTCAAGGTCACGTCGATCTGATCGGACCACGCGATCGCGCGCTGCTCGCCGGCGGCCGTGCGCCAGTCCGCACGCCATTCATTGGCCGCGGGCCACAACCCCAGGGGCGAATAGACCGCCACCCCCGCGACACCGGCCGCGGCGGCTGCGCCGGCCACGCCCAGGAAGGCCCGGCGGCCCGCCGCGGGCTTGCGCAGGGTCTCGCGGTGAAGGCTCGCCGCTTCGGCGTCGGTGCGCACCAGCCGGTTCAGCGCGGGTTGAAGCACGCGCCACTGCTGCCGGGCCTCGATGAACGCCGCCTGATGCAAGGGACTCGCGTCGCGCCAGCGCCGGAACGCCTGCGCCTCCCACTGCGTGGCGGCGCCCGAATGCAGCTTGCGCACCCACGCGCGCGCGTCTTCGCGCAGCGTCTCGGGAAGCGTCGGTGGTGAAGGGTGCGTCGTCATGTGGGTTTCAGGGGCCCCGTACTTGATAGACGGTTGCCGACACCGCAATCCGCAAACTATTTCTTCGTGCCGTCATGAAGACCTGCCAGAGCGCGGTTCCAGCCGCGAGAACAGAAGATCCTGCGCGGCCTTCAGTTCGTACTCGACGGTCCGCACAGGAATGCCAAGCCGCGTGGCCACGTCCCGCTGGGACCAGCCCTCCAGTCGAACCAGTAGCAGGATTTCGCGGCGGCGCGGCGGCAGGCGCGACAGCAGGCCGTCCAGCGCCTCCAGCTGCGAACGGGCTTCGGCGACCTCGGCGGGACCGGGCGCCGGGTCCGGCAGCTCGTTCATCAGCATGTCGATGTCGTCCGACAGCAAGACCTGGCTCTGTGCGCGCCGGACATCGATGGCCAGGTTGACCGCCATGCGCAGCAGGTACGCCTGGGGTGTGGCAATGGGGCCCGCCATGGGCTGGCTGCGCTCCAGCTTCAGCCAGGTTTCGTGCAGGGCGTCTTCCGCCAGTTCGCGATTGCCCAGCCGCACGGCCAGGCGCTGCCTGAGCTGCTCGTAGCGTTGCACCAGGAAGCTGCGCAGCAGCGGGATGACGTTCTCCGTCATGCGTCAGTGCACCGTGGCACAGCGGGGCCCGGGCAACACGTCGTGCGGAAGGATGGCCAGCGTGAGCGGCAGCGCCAGGTCCGCCGGCGGGGGACGGTCCATCTTCAGAGGGGCCAATGCCGCAAGCATGGCGGCGTCCCGCGCGGGGTCTCCCGAAGACGACACCAGGCGGGCCTGGCTGATGCGGCCCGACGCGGTCACCTGCAGTTGCAGGATCGCGCGGTAGTGGCCGGGGGCCGTACGCAGATCGGCGCACAGCGCGTCCCAGACACGGGCCTGGACCAGGGCGTCGTACCCGCGTTGCGAAGCGGCGGTCGATGCCAGCCCGGGCGCCGCGGCGACGCGCTTCAGGATGAAGGCACCGGAAAGCTGCGTGTCCACGTCGTCCGCGGTGAAACCCGTGCCGGCCAGCAAGGCCCGCAAGGCGGCATGCGGCGTATGGCGCCCGCGCACCGGGGCGGACGTTCGCCCCGCCACCCACTCGTCGATGAACATCACCGACCGCCCCGACACCGCGGCGTATTGCGCCAGGGCAGCCGCCAAGGGCTGCGCCGGCAGGTCGAAGTCGAGCATCTGCGATTCGGACGACGCGCGGGTGGCGGCATCTGCCGACTGCACGTCGGTGCCCGCGGCCACGGCCTTCGCTGTCGATCCCCAGGCGATGCAGACGCACACCACGGTGCACGTCAGGCCACAGACAAAGGCTCGCACGAGCCTGTCGTCCCTGCCCCGGCCCAAGCCCCGTCCAACCACTCGCCCACGACCACCATGCGCTGAAGTCAACAAGGAAGAAGTGGATCGTGTCAGCAAGCTTGTGGGCAGTATTTCAACTCCTGCAAGCATCACATCGGCGAATGACGACCTCGTGACGAGCGGCATGGCCGGGCGCGCCGCGGCGGGGCGCGGGCAGCGCCCTCTTGCGTGACCGGTCCTGCTAGCGCCCCGGCGTCAGCTGGATCCGTTCCACCGTTTCTTTCTCGACCGCCCCGCGGCTGTAGACCAGCGGCACGTACTTGCCTTCGAGCCACAGCGGCGCCAGGTCGCGGTAGTTCGGACTGTCGGGGTTGCCCGACTGGCCCGGCGTGTTGATGACCCGCGACGCGTCCCAGTTGCCCACGTCGAGCACCATGCGAAACGACGCGCCCGAGGTCAGCTTGTAGTCGTTCGCGCGGTAGGTGGCCGCCATCGGCGTGAACGACGAGCCGGACATCGGCCAGTCGCCCACCTCGAGCTTCTTGCGCGTGGCCGCATCGACCACGCCGCCCAGCGGATGCCGGAACTCGGCGCGGTGCAAGGCGCCCCACTTCCACGCCGCCGGGTCGGGCCCGAGCTTGGCGGACAGCTCCTGCATGGCGGCGGGCAAGGTCGTCAACAGCAAGGCGTCGCGCTGCGCGTTGCTCACCCAGCCGGACGGGTTCTCCAGCAGCAGCACCATGCGCGTGTTGTCGCCGGGTGCGGCCAGCGCGGCGGCGGCATCGCCCGCCCCGGCCTTGAGCACGGCCTGGCGCAGGAACTTGCTGCTCCACACCTCGTACAGCGCGGCCGCCGCGCTGTCGCGGTCCATGGCGCCGTCCCAGCCTTGCAGCAGGCGCAGCGCCGCCGCGGTCTGGGCGTCGTCGCTGCGCTGGCCGGCCAAGAGCTTCAGCACGCGCTGCGCCGGCGTCGCGACGATGTCGTTCTGCATGCGCTCCGAGTCCTCGATGGTGAAGCGCGAACCCGCCGCCACCTTGGCCGCGAACAGTTCCTTGAGGCGGCGCGCGCGGGCCGCATCGCTCCACTCGTAGCCCACGCCCTTCGTCGCGGCCGGATGGTCGGGCGGGATGTTGTTCTCGTTGGCCGTGACCACGTAGCCGCGCGCGGGATTGAACTCCGAGGGCAGCTCGTCGCCATTACGGAAGCCCGACCATTCATAGCGGCCGTCGCCCGGCACCGGCATGAGGCCGTCCCAGTTCGGACGGATCGGCGTGAGGCCGCCCGGAATCCAGCCGACGTTGCCGCTGCTGTCGGCATACACCTGGTTCTCGCCCGGTGCGCCCCAGCGGTTCATGGCCGCGCGGAACTGGTCCCAGTTGCGCGCGCGCATGTAGTCCATCGAACCGAAGTACGGCGCCATGCCGGGCTCCAGCCAGGCGGCGCGCAAGGCGAAGGCGCGGCGCTTGCCGGGCTCCACGACCAGCACCGGGCCGTGGCGCGTGAAGGTGTTGACCACCTCGCGCGGCGCGCCCTCGCCCTTGACCGCGATGCGCTCGGTGACGCGCGTCATCGGCTCCCAGCGGCCCTGGTAGCGGTACTCCTCGGGGTTGCTGGGGTTCAGCTCGTACACGTACAGGTCTTCCTGGTCCATGTAGAAGCGCGTGAGGCCGAAGGCGATGGTGCCGTTGTGGCCGATCGACAGGCCCGGCAGGAAGGGCTCGCCCGCGCCGATGGCGTCCATGCCGGGCGCGCTCAGGTGCGTCATGTAGCGCAGGCTCGGTGCGCCGTGCGCGCGGTGCGGGTCGTTGGCCAGGATGGGCCGGCCCGTGGACGTGAGCTTCGGCGCGATGACCCAGTTGTTGCTGCCGTAGGCGGCCGTGGGATCACCTTGCGACGCCTCGTCCTGCTCGGCCTTCGCGGCGATCGCCTCCGCACTGCCCGGCAGCAGCGCGACCGGCGCGGAAGACGCGCCCGCGTTCATGCCCACGCGCGTGTTCTCCTTGGTGAAGCGCGGCGCATCGGTCGCCCGCAGGTAGGCCGCGCGCAGCTCCGCCACCGGAAGGCTGCAGGGATCGAAGCCCTCGGGCACCTTCGGCGTGACCGGCGGATCGAGCTCGCGGCGCAGCCAGTCGGCCTTGGCGCCCGACGCGCCGGCGCAGAACGCGCGTGCGCGGTCGACCTCCGACGTGAAATTGAGCGTGAGCCCGTGGTGCCGGATGCGCACCACGTCCTCGGGTGACCACGTGGCCGGCTGGTAGCCCAGCAGCGCGAACTCGGTCGGCAGCAGCGCGGGTTGCGCGCGCACCTGCGCCACGTAGGCATTGACGCCGGCCGTGAAGGCCTCGGCCACGCGCTTGGCGTCGGAGCCGTAGGCCAGCCATTCGCGGTACATGTCGCCGCGGTAGAGCACGGCGCGCGCGGCGCGGTCGCTCTCGACCCAGGCGGGGCCGAAGTCCTTCGCCATCTCGCCCAGGCCGCGCTTGCGCCACAGGTCCATCTGCCAGAGCCGGTCGCGCGCGGCGATGAAGCCCTGCGCCACGAAGGCGTCGTAGAGCGTGCCGGCGTACAGGTGCGGCACACCCCAGCGGTCGACCAGCACTTCGGCGGGCTTCTCCAGACCAGGCACCGCGAAGGATGAGGAGGGTCGCGTGGGCGTGTTCACGCCCGGGGCATTGGACGCACACCCTGCGAGGGCGAGCACCGCCAGCGACACGGCGCCCAGGGAAAGCCGATGGTTCATTCTCTTCATGCAGTTCGTCTCCGGTCTTGTTGTGGATTGGCAGCGGGCAGTATCCCGATTTCTGTCACCCACCGGGTTACAAGGCATGACTTGTAGACTGGCGCGCTATGCAGCCCACCACCCCTTCAACCTCTTCCTGCGACAGCTGGCTCGCCGGCGCGATCCGCCGCATCGAAGCCGACTACCAGCGCAGCGCCGACACGCACCTCATTCCGCTGCCGCTGCCCGCGCTGGCCGCGCACGGCATCGACCTGTACCTGAAGGACGAATCGACGCACCCCACCGGCAGCCTCAAGCACCGGCTCGCGCGCTCGCTGTTCCTGTACGCGCTGTGCAACGGCTGGGTGCGCGAAGGCACGACCATCGTCGAGGCCTCGAGCGGCTCCACCGCCGTGAGCGAGGCCTACTTCGCGCGGCTGCTGGGCCTGCCCTTCATCGCCGTGATGCCGCGCAGCACCTCGCCCGAGAAGGTCGCGCAGATCGCCTTCTACGGCGCGAGCTGCCACTTCGTCGACCACGCGGCGCAGGTGTACGACGAGGCCCGCGCGCTGGCCGAGCGCACCGGCGGCCACTACATGGACCAGTTCACCTACGCCGAGCGCGCGACCGACTGGCGCGGCAACAACAACATCGCCGAGAGCATGTTCCAGCAGATGGCGCACGAGCGGCACCCGGTGCCCGCGTGGATCGTGGTGGGTGCCGGCACCGGCGGCACCAGCGCCACCATCGGGCGCTACCTGCGCTTTCGCTGCCACGACACGCAGGTGTGCGTGGCCGACCCCGAGGGCTCGGTGTTCTCGGCCTACCACCGCAGCGGCGACGCCACGCTCACGGCACCCGGCTCGCGCATCGAAGGCATCGGCCGCCCGCGCGTGGAACCCAGCTTCGTGCGCACGCTGGTCGACCGCATGCTCGAAGTGCCCAACCTCGACTCGGTGGCCGCCATGCATGCGCTGTCGGCGCTGCTGGGGCGCAAGGTCGGCCCGTCGACCGGCACCAACTTCGTCGGCATGCTGGCCGTGGCGCACGAGATGCGCGCGGCCGGCCAGCAGGGCTCGATCCTTTCGCTGCTGTGCGACGCGGGCGAACGCTACCTGCCGAGCTACCACGACGCCGACTGGGTGCGCAACGCCTTCGGCGACATCGCGCCCGCGCAGCAACGCATCGACGCGCTGGTGGCGGGCTGATGGCCATGCGCCCGCCCCGTGGCCTCATCGCGCGGCGGCAGCTGTTGCTGCTGGCGGCGCTGGCGGCGTCGGGCGCGCCGCATGCCGCCTGGGCCCTGCCCGCGAAGGCGCTGCAGTTTCCGCGTGACTTCGGCAGCCACCCCGAGCTGCGCACCGAGTGGTGGTACATCACCGGCCACGGCCAGACCGCCGCGGGGCGCGCGTTCGGCTTCCAGGTCACCTTCTTCCGCTCGCGCGTCGACGCCACGCAGGCCATGCGCTCGGCCTTCGCGGCCAAGCAGCTGGTGTTCGCGCACGCCGCCGTCACCGACCTCGAAGGCCGCGTGCTGCGGCACGACCAGCGCATCGCACGCGCGGGCTTCGACGTGGCCTCGGCCGGCGAGGCCGACACCGACGTGCGGCTGCGCGACTGGTCGCTGGTGCGCGATGCCGGCAACGGCGCCTACACCGCGCGCATCCCCGCCGGCGAGTTCACGCTCGACCTGCGCTTCGCGCCGTCGCAACCCGTGCTGCTGCAGGGCCGCGAAGGCCTGTCGCGCAAAGGCCCCGACCCCGAGCAGGCGAGCTACTACTACAGCGAGCCGCAGCTGCAGGCGCAGGGCCGCCTCACCTTGCAAGGCCAGGCCCCGTTCGAGATCGCCGGCACCGCCTGGCTCGACCACGAATGGAGCGAGGCGCTGATGCACCCCGAGGCCGTGGGCTGGGACTGGATCGGCATGAACCTCGACGACGGCAGCGCGCTCACCGCCTTCCACCTGCGCCGCCGCGACGGCAGCGCGCTGTGGTCCGGCGGCTCGTTCCGCCCGCGCGGTGGCGCGGCGCGCATCTTCCAGCCCGGCGAGGTGCGCTTCGAGGCGCTGCGCAGCTGGACCAGCCCGCGCACGCGCGCGAGCTACCCGACGCACTGGCGCATCGACACGCCCGCGGGCCGCTTCGAGGTGCAGGCCCTGCTCGACGACCAGGAACTGGACAGCCGCGGCTCCACGGGCGGTGTGTACTGGGAAGGCTTGAGCGAGCTGCGCGACGCGCAACAAGGCCGGCGCGTGGGGCGCGGATACCTCGAGATGACGGGCTACGCGGCGCCGCTGCGGCTGTGAGCCGAAGCCCGGCGCGATGGGTTACTTCACGCCCTGGCTCAGCGCCTGCGCCGTGTTGCGCGACAGCGCGCGGACGTGGTCGTCGATCGCCGAAGCGACCGGCGCGAACTCGGCAGCGCTCAACCGCTTGAGGTCGCGCGGCTCCTGGAAATCCTTGAGTTGCCGCACCCGTTGCCGCTGCTGGGCGAGCATCGGCTCGTAGGCCGCGAGGTTCAGCGGCGGGTCCATGACGAAGACCTTGGCTTCGATCGCGGGCACCGCGAAGTACCGCGTCGACCCCAGCATGCTTCGCGTGAAGAGGCCCGAGTTCTGCATGACGCTCTCGCCGCAGGGCCCACCGGTGCACTCCAGGCGCGCCTGCGTTCGCGTCGCCTCGACGAGGACCACCGCGGCAATCTGGTCGTCCTTCAGCTTGCGTGTCGCCCACGCTTGCGCAGGATTCGCGATCCATCGATCGTGCTTGAAGACGGCCAGCGCGTTGACGGAGGTCGTGGCAAAGCTCGTGAGCCGCACCACCTGGAAGCCCGCCTTTTCGAGCTCCGACGTGAAGGCCTCGTAGACCTTGGCCGTGGGGTTCCAGGGGAACGGGTACGTGGTCGAGAAATTGTTGAAGACGGTCGTGCCCACATGCATGTGTTCCGCAGAGGCGGTGGGGATGCGGACCAGCAGGCCGACCTTCGCGCCCTTCGCGAGCTGGCCGCCGTTCGGCGGCAGCGGCGGCGGGGTCATGCACCCTGTCAGCGCGAGCGCCACGAAAAGTGCGAGCAGCCATCTGCGCATGGGGGTCTCCTCCATCTTCTTGTCGGTGTGGGCCGGTGCGGCCGGGTGCGGATGATTGTGCCGAGCGCTGCATGCGGCGTCGCCACGGGAACCGGTGGTTTTGGACAGCGTCGGCTTGTCAGTGCCGATGAGGGTCGCGGCTCACGCCGAGACCGTCACCCCATTGCGCGCCAGCACCGCCAGCAGCTTCGGAATGTCGGGCGCCGGCCCGACCGGAATCTCGCGGTCGATGGCGGTGAACATCTGCGCGGCCATCGCGTCCTGCCCTGTGATCTCGAGCATCTGCCCGCCGCCGTTGCCGTAGTGAAAGCCGTGCACCGTGCCGCGCGGCACGTGCACCAGCGTGCCAGGCTGGCACCGATGCGCCTGGCCGTCGCAGAGGAATTCGACCTCGCCGCCGAGCACGTAGAACGATTCGTCCCAGTCGTGGCTGTGCGGTGGCGGGCCCGTGCCTTCGTCGCCGCGCTGGAAGGTGACGCCGTAGCTCTGCGTCGAGGCGTTCGACGCCAGCACCGTCACCTGCGTTCCGAGCACGTTCAAGGGCGTTTCGCGCCGCTCGGGCGGGAGGACAAAGTACGGAAGAAGGGCCATGGCCGGCTCCTCGAAGTGGGAGCCGGATTCTGCGCCCCGGCCACAGGGGGCACAAGCGGTGGCGCCGCAGGGAGGGTAACCTCCCCGCCGTCACGCCACCGGCATCGCTACTTCGCGCGGCGGCGCTCGATGAAGGCGATGATCTCGCCCATGATGCCCTTGCGGAAGGCCAGCACGCAGATCACGAAGATCAGGCCCGTGACCATGGTGACCGACTCGCCCAGCGTGTTGAACCAGTCGACGGTCGTGATGCGCGCCAGGAAGTTGCCGAGTTCGCCGATCTTGTTCTCGAGCAGCACGACCACCGCCGAGCCCACAATGGGGCCCGACAGCGTGCCCAGGCCGCCCACCAGCGTCATCAGGATGACCTGGCCCGAGGCGGTCCAGTGCACGTCGGACAGCGTGGCAAAGCCCAGCACCAGCGTCTTGAGCGAGCCGGCCAGGCCCGACAGCGCGGCCGAGATCACGAAGGCCAGCAGCTTGAAGCGGCTCACGTCGTAGCCCAGCGAGAGCGCGCGCGGCTCGTTTTCCTTGATGCCCTTGAGCACCTGCCCGAACGGCGAGTGGATGGTGCGCACGATCAGCAGGAAGGCCGCCACCACGATCACCAGCGCCACGTAGTACATGGTCAGGTCGTTGGACAGGTCGACGATGCCGAAGAGCTTGCCGCGCGGCACGCCCTGCAGGCCGTCTTCGCCGCCCGTGAACTTGGCCTGCAGTGCGACGAAGAACATCATCTGCGCGAGCGCCAGCGTGATCATCGCGAAGTAGATGCCCTGGCGGCGGATGGCCAGCACGCCGAACAGCCAGCCCAGCAGCGCGCCGGTGAGCGTGCCCGCGATCAGGCCCAGCTCGGGCGTGAGGCCCCAGACCTTGATCGCATGGCCCGCCACGTACGCGGAGCCGCCCAGGAAGGCCGCGTGGCCGAAGGACAGCAGCCCGGTGTAGCCCAGCAGCAGGTTGAAAGCCGCGGCGAACAGCGCGAAGCACATGAGCTTCATCACGAACACCGGGTAGGCGCCGAAGAACGGTGCGAGCACCAGGGCGACCAGCAGCAGCGCGTAGACGACGGTGGAGATTTTTTTCATGTTCATGCCGCTCGCCTTATTTCTCTTTGCCGAACAGGCCGGCGGGGCGGATGAGCAGCACGATGACCATGATCACGAACACAACCGTCGAAGAAGCCTCGGGATAGAAAACCTTCGTGAGCCCCTCGATCACGCCCAGGCCCAGGCCCGTGAGGATGGCGCCCATGATGGAGCCCATGCCGCCGATCACGACCACCGCGAACACCACGATGATGAGGTTCTGCCCCATCAGCGGCGACACCTGCATCACCGGCGCGGCCAGCACGCCGGCGAAGGCGGCGAGCGCACAGCCGAAGGCGTAGGTCAGCGTGATCATCAGCGGCACGTTGACGCCGAAGGCTTCCACCAGGCGCGGGTTCTCGGTGCCGGCGCGCAGGTAGGCACCCAGGCGCGTCTTCTCGATCACGTACCAGGTCGCAAAGCAGATCACCAGCGAGGCCACGACCACCCAGGCACGGTAGTTGGGCAGCACCATGAAGCCCAGGTCAGTGGCACTGGACAGCAGCTCGGGCGCGTCGTAGGGCAGCCCCGACACGCCGTAGACCGAGCGGAACACGCCTTCGATCAGCAACGTGAGGCCCAGCGTGAGCAGCAGGCCGTAGAGGTGGTCGAGCTTGTAGATCCAGCGCAGCAACAGCCGTTCGATGACCACGCCGAACAGGCCGATGAGGACCGGCGCGGCGATCAGCATCACCCAGTAGTTGACGCCCAGGTACTCCATCGCCATCCAGGTGAGGACGGCCCCGAGCATGAACAGCGCGCCGTGCGCGAAGTTGATGACGTTGAGCAAACCGAAGATCACCGCCAGCCCGAGGCTCAGGATGGCGTAGAACGAGCCGTTGACCAGCCCCAGAAGGAGCTGGCTCAACAAGGCGGGAAGGGAAATGTTCATAAGCGTTTCAACGAACCCGGGCGCCGCAGGGGCGCCCGCGGGAGGTCACTTCCAGAGGGCGCAGCGGCTTTCGGCCTTGGTCGTGAAGACTTCTTCGCCCTTCAACTTCTGGACCACCTTGTAGTAGTCCCACGGCTGCTTGGATTCGGCGGGCGACTTGACCTGCACCAGGTACATGTCGTGCACGAAGCGGCCGTCGGCGCGGATGCTGCCCTTGGCGTAGAAGTCGTCGATGGGCGTGGACTTGAGCGTGGCCATGACCTTGTCGGCATCGACCGTCTTGGCGGCCTGCACGGCCTTCAGGTAGGTCATGGTGGCCGAGTAGTCGGCGGCCTGGATGTCGGTGGGCATGCGCTTGGTCTTCTCGAAGAAGCGCTTGCCGAAGGCGCGCGTCTTGTCGTCCAGGTTCCAGTCCCAGCTGGTGGTGAGCAGCAGGCCTTCGGTGTTCTTCAGGCCCAGGCTGTGCACGTCGGTCACGAACACCAGCAGGCCCACCATCTTCATGCTCTTGGTGATGCCGAACTCTTTCGCGGCCTTGATGCTGTTGATGGTGTCGCCGCCGGCGTTGGCCAGCGCCAGCACCTGCGCCTTGGAGTTCTGCGCCTGCAGCAGGAAGGACGAGAAGTCGGAGGTGTTGAGCGGTGCCTTCACCGAGCCCAGCACGGTGCCGCCCTTTTCCTTCACGACCTTGGTCGCGTCGGCTTCGAGGGCCTGGCCGAAGGCGTAGTCGGCGGTCAGGAAGTACCAGCTCTTGTCGCCACGGCCGATCACGGCCGCGCCGGTGCCCTTGGCGAGCGCGACGGTGTCGTAGGCGTAGTGCACGGTGTAGGGCGAGCACTGTTCGTTGGTGAGCGCCGAGCTGCCGGCGCCGTTCACGACGAAGACGCGCTTCTTCTCCTGCGCCACCTTGGCCATGGCCAGGGCCGTGCCGGAGCTGGTGCCGCCGAACAGCATGGTCAGGCCCTGCGTGTCGATCCACTCGCGCGCCTTGGAGGCGGCGATGTCGGCCTTGTTCTGGTGGTCGGCCGTGAGCAGCTCGATGGGCATGCCGTTGACCTTGCCGCCGAAGTCGTCGATGGCCATCTGGATCGCCAGCGCGCCGTTCTTGCCTTCGACGTCGGCGTACAGGCTCGACATGTCGGTGACGAAGCCGATCTTGACCTTGTCCTGTGCCTGGGCGGTGCCGGCGGCCAGCGCGGCGGCGGCGAAAACGGCGGAGAGAGCGAATGTGGTGGTCTTCATGGATGTTGTTCCTGTGGGGTGTTCGGTGGTGTCACTTCCAGAGCGTGCACTTGGACTCGGCCTTGGTGGTGAACACCGTGTCGCCGGGCAGCTTCTTCACGAGCTTGTAGTAGTCCCACGGCGTCTTCGATTCGGCGGGCGACTTGACCTGCATCAGGTACATGTCGTGCACGTAGCGGCCGTCGGGGCGGATCTGGCCGGTGCCGAAGAAGTCGTTGAGCTTCATCTTCTTGAGCTCTGCCATGACCTTGTCGGCATCGTCGGTCTTGGCGGCGTCCACGGCCTTGAGGTAGGTCATGGTGGCCGAGTAGTCGGCGGCCTGGATCTCGGTGGGCATGCGCTTGGTCTTGTCGAAGAAGCGCTTGGCGAACTTGCGGGTCTCGTCGTTCAGGTCCCAGTACCAGCTGGTGGTGAACTGCAGGCCCTCGGTGTTCTTCAGGCCCAGGCTGTGCACGTCGCTCAGGAAGATCAGCAGGCCGGCCAGCTTCATGGTCTTGCCGATGCCGAATTCCTTGGCGGCCTTGATGCTGTTGACGGTGTCGCCGCCCGCATTGGCCAGGCCCAGGATCTGCGCCTTGGAGTTCTGCGCCTGCAGCAGGAACGACGAGAAGTCGGACGCGTTGAGCGGGTGGCGCACCGCGCCGACGATCGTGCCGCCCTTGGCCTTCACGACGGTGGAGGTGTCGGCTTCGAGCGCGTGGCCGAAGGCGTAGTCGGCGGTCAGGAAGAACCAGGTCTTGCCGCCGCCGTCGACCACCGCGGCGCCGGTGCCCTTGGCGAGCGCGACGGTGTCGTAGGCGTAGTGCACGGTGTAGGGCGAGCACTGTTCGTTGGTGAGCGCCGACGAGGCCGCGCCGTTGTTGAAGTACACGCGCTTCTTCTCGGCCGCGACCTTGGCCAGCGCCAGGCCCACGCCCGAGTTGGTGCCGCCGAAGACCATGCTCAGGCCTTGCGTGTCGATCCACTCGCGCGCCTTCGAGGCGGCGATGTCGGGTTTGTTCTGGTGGTCGACGGTGAGCAGCTCGACCGGCTTGCCGGCCGCCTTGCCACCGAAGTCGTCGATGGCCATCTGGATCGCCAGCGCGCCGTTCTTGCCTTCGAGGTCGGCGTACAGGCTGGACATGTCGGTGATGAAGCCGATCTTGACCTTGTCCTGGCCTTGCGCCTGGGCGGACGCAGCGAGCGCCAATGCGCTGAAAGCCAGGGCGAAAGCGGTGAGCTGATTTTTCATGGATGTCTCCGGCAGTAGCAAGAAGGGGTGAAAGAACTCAGACGCCGAGCAGCTCGGTCAGCACGGGCATCTTGGCTTCGAGCTCGGCGGCGCCGAACTTCTCGACGATGCGGCCGTGCTCCATCACGTAGAAACGGTCGGCCAGCGGCGCGGCGAAGCGGAAGTTCTGCTCGACCATGACGATGGTGTAGCCCTTGGCGCGCAGCGTGGTGATCATGCGGGCCAGCGCCTGCACGATGACGGGCGCGAGGCCTTCGGAGATTTCGTCGAGCAGCAGCAGCTTGGCGCCGGTGCGCAGGATGCGCGCCACGGCCAGCATCTGCTGCTCGCCGCCCGACAGGCGCGTGCCCTGGCTGTGGCGGCGCTCGGCGAGGTTGGGGAACATGGCGTAGATCTCGTCGACCGACATGCCCTGCCCCGCGCCCTTGAGCTCGGGCGGCAGCATCAGGTTTTCTTCGCACGAGAGGCTGGCGAAGATGCCGCGCTCTTCGGGGCAGTAGCCGATGCCCAGGTGCGCGATGCGGTGCGTCGCCATCGAGACGGTCTCGACGCCGTTGACCTTGATGCTGCCCTTGCGGGCGCCGGTGAGTCCCATCACGGCGCGCATCGTCGTCGTGCGGCCCGCACCATTGCGGCCCAGCAGCGTGACGACCTCGCCCGGCTGCACGACCATGTCGACGCCATGCAGCACGTGCGATTCGCCGTACCAGGCCTGCAGGCCCTTGATTTCGAGTGCAGCGGTCATCAGTGAGCCCCCTGCATTTCGCCGTCGGTGGTGCCCATGTAGGCCTCCATCACCTGCGGGTTCTTCGAGACTTCGGCGTACGGGCCTTCGGCCAGCACGGCGCCGCGCTGCAGCACCGTGATGGTGTCGGCAATGGTCGAGACGACGCTCATGTTGTGTTCGACCATCAGGATGGTGCGTCCGGCCGACACGCGCTTGATGAGCTCGGCCACGCGGTGCACGTCTTCGTGGCCCATGCCCTGCGTGGGTTCGTCCAGCAGCATCAGTTCGGGCTCCATGGCCAGCGTGGTGGCGATCTCGAGCGCGCGCTTGCGGCCGTAGGGCAGGTTCACGGTCTGTTCGTCGGCCAGCTCTTCGAGGCCCACCTCGGCGAGCAGTTCGCGGGCGCGCGCATCGAGCGGCTTGAGCGACTTCTCGCTCTTCCAGAAGTGGTACGAAGTGCCCAGCTTGCGCTGCAGGCCCAGGCGCACGTTCTCGAGCAGCGTGAGGTGCGGGAACACGGCGGAGATCTGGAACGAGCGGATCACGCCGCGCCGCGCAATCTGCGCCGGGCGTTCGCCCGTGATGTCGTGGCCGTTGAACAGGATCGTGCCGGCCGTGGGCTCGAGGAATTTGGTGAGCAGGTTGAAGCAGGTCGTCTTGCCGGCACCGTTGGGGCCGATGAGCGCGTGGATCGAACCGCGCTTCACCGAGAGGTCGACCTTGCTGACCGCGGTGAATCCCTTGAATTCCTTGGTGAGCTGGCGTGTTTCAAGAATGACGTCGCTCATCTCGCGGCGTCGTCCGTGTGCGGAAAAAAGAAATCGGTCATGCGGTCCATCTCAATGCGCCACCATCGAGCGCGGACCGATTGTTGGTGGCTGCTATGCAATTGCATACTGGGGCAAATGCCTATGCTGCACTGCAACCATTCACAGAGTGCGCCCCCTCTGTGCGAGCGACTGTCGTCCCGACGACATTGCGCACCGCAGCACGCACAGGTGCGAACGCGCGATGCATGCACGCGCACCGTCATGAGGATGTCGGGCACGCATGCACGCTTCGTGAAAAACTCGCGTGCCCGCTGCGCTGCCACGATGCGCTTTCACCCGGATTGAATCCATCACCGCCATGCCGAACTTCCGCTCACCCGAATTCCTTGCCAGCCACATCGCCCACACGCTGGCGTTCTACGCGCCGCGCAGCCGCGATGCCTCGGGCGGCTTCTTCCATTTCTTCAAGGACGACGGCACCGTGTACGACCGGCGCACGCGCCACCTCGTGAGCAGCACGCGCTTCGTGTTCAACCACGCGATGGCCTGGCGCCGCTTCGGCCGGCCCGACGATCTTGCGGCGGTGCGCCACGGCCTGGCGTTCCTGCAGACCGCGCATGCGCAGCCGAATGGTGGCTATGCATGGCAGATCGACTGGGATGGCCATCAGGCCACCGTGCAGGACGGCACGCAGCACTGCTACGGCCTGGCCTTCGTGCTGCTGGCGCACGCGCATGCGCTGATGGCCGGCGTCGAGGAAGCACGCGCCGGCCTCGCGCACACCCGCGATCTGATGGAACGGCATTTCTGGGAACCGCAGCACCAGCTGTACGCCGACGAGGCGACGCCAAGCTGGCAGGTCGGCCCCTATCGCGGCCAGAACGCCAACATGCACGCCTGCGAGGCCATGCTCGCGGCCTACGACGCCACGCGCGAGCCCTTCTACCTTCAGCGCGCACGCACGCTGGCCGAAAGCATCACGGGCCGGCAGGCTGCGCTCGCCGACGGGCTGGTGTGGGAGCACTACCGCGAGGACTGGTCGGTCGACTGGGACTACAACCGCGGCGACAAGACCAACATCTTCCGGCCCTGGGGCTTCCAGACCGGCCACCTCACCGAATGGGCCAAGCTGCTGTTGCAACTCGAGAGCCACCTCGGACCCGGCGCGCCCGGCACCGAATGGATCGTTCCGCGTGCACGCCACTTCTTCGACACCGCGATGCAGCGCGGCTGGGACGCCACGCACGGCGGGCTGGTCTACGGCTTCGGGCCCGACGGCGCGGTGTGCGACGGCGACAAGTACTTCTGGGTGCAGGCCGAAAGCTTCGCCGCCGCCGCCCTGCTCGCGGTGCGCACGGGCGACGCCGGCTACTGGGACTGGTACGACCGGATCTGGGCCTACAGCTGGGACCACTTCGTCGACCACGCACACGGGGCGTGGTATCGCATCCTCACGCCGCAGAACGCGAAGATCAGCGACGAGAAGAGCCCGGCGGGCAAGACCGATTACCACACGATGGGTGCGTGCCATGACGTGCTGAAGGCGCTGGGCCACGGCGTGAAGTAGCCGCGTCACCCTTCACGATCCGCACAAATCTTGTGCGGCCACGCATCTACCCCGCAGCGCGCGGGCTGCCTACGCTTCAGGCCTTCTTTCACTCACGCAGAGAACGCATGAAGCACCCCAGCATTCGCAGCCTCACCGGCGCTGTGCCGACGAACCGCCTAGCTCCCGCCAGCACGGCGCTGATCGCGATCGATTTCCAGAACGAGTACTTCGACGGGCGCATGCCCATTCCCGATGGCCTCGCCGCCCTGCGCCAGGCGCGGCGCCTGATCGATGCCGCCGACCGGCATGCGATGCCGGTGTTCCATGTACAGCATGTGGCACCCGCCGACAGCCCGATCTTCGCGGACGGCAGCCACGCCTTCGGCATCCACGACGCACTGCGCCCGGCGCCTCAACACGCCGTGCTGCGCAAGGCCACGCCGAGCGCTTTTGCCGGCACCACGCTCGAGGCCGAGCTGCAGGCGCGCGGCATCACGACGCTGATCCTCACGGGCCTCATGACGCACATGTGCGTGTCGGCCACCGCCTTCGATGCCGCACCGCGCGGCTACCAGAGCCTCATCGTGGGCGACGCCTGCGCGACGCGCGACCTCGACCTGGAAGAAGGCGGCGTGCTGGGCCACCGCGAACTGCATCGCGCGGCGCTGCGCGGCGTGTCGGATGTGGTGGCCGAGGTGCGTTCGACCGAGGAGGTGTTGCGGCTGCTGGACGCGGACGCCTGACGCCCTGCCCTTCGCATGCACCCACGAATCCAACCTCTTCGATCCATGACCATGAAGTTCTCTTCCGCCTTGCTCCTCGCCCTGTCCTGCGCCCTGTGCGCGCCGGGCTTCGCCACCGCCGCCACGCCGGCATCCCGCACGCCGATCTCGGCGCCCGCCGACACGCTGCAATGGCAGGCCCTTGCGGGCGGCATCCGCTACGCCAACGTGCGCGGCAACCTGACGGGCAATGGCCCGTACGAAGCTTTTGTCGAATTCCCGGCCGGCTTCGACAACCCGCACCATCGCCACACGCAGGCGCTCCCGTCCGTCGTGCTCTCGGGTGTGTTCTATGCGATCTTCAATGACGGCAAGAAGGTGCTGTACCCGGCCGGCTCGTACTACCTGCTGCCGGCGCGGCTGCCGCACCGCAGCGGCTGCGAGCCGGGGGCGAACTGCCTGTTGTTCCAGTACCAGAGCGACCGTTTCGACCTGGTGCCCACCGCGACGAAGTGAGGCGCGACCGCCGCGCTCAGTCGCCCTGCCCGTCCGCGGGCAGGTAGCGCGCGGCGGCAAAGTCGACAAACGCCCGCACCTTCGGCGACAGGTGCCGGTTCTGTGGATACAGCGCGTACAGGTTCAACGGCTGCTGGCGAAATTCGGGCAGCACGCGCACCAGCTCGCCGCGCGCCACAGGGTCGCGCACGAGAAACGCCGGCGACGCCGCCAGCCCCGTGCCTGCCAGCGCGGCGCTGCGCAGCACGAGCCCGCTGTTGGCCTGCAGCCGCCCGCTCACGTCGACCGTGTGGACGCTGCCGTCCGGCGCGGTGAAGCTGGGCTGTGCGGCCTTCGCGGCCAATGAATAGTTGAGGCAGTCGTGCGCCGCCAGGTCGGCGGGCGTGCGCGGCGTGCCGCGCCGCTGCAGGTAGGCGGGCGATGCCACCCACCACTCCTCGAAGCTCGCGAGGCGCTTGACGATCAGCGTCGAGTCCGAGAGTGCATATGCCAGTCGCAATCCCACGTCGAAGCCCTCTTCGATCAGGTCGACGAAGCGGTCGTTGCACACGAGGTCGGCCTTGACCTGCGGATGTGTGTCGAGAAAAGCCGGCAGCCAATGCGCCAGTTCCTCCAGCCCGAAGGACATCGGCGCGTTGATGCGCAGCAGGCCCGTGGGTTCGACCTGGTGCTGCGCCACGACCAGCGCCGCGGTCTCGACCTGATCGAGGATCTGCCGCGCATGTTCGTAGTAGGTCTGGCCAGCCTGCGTGAGCGCGAAGCGGCGCGTGGTGCGGTTCAGCAGCTGCACGCCCAGCGCCGTTTCCAGCTGCTTGACGTGGCGCGAGACCACCGTGTGCGACACGTCCATCGCGTCGGCCGCGGCTGTGAAGCCGCCGGCCTCCACGACGGCGCGGAACGCCTTCATGGCCGCGAACTGGTCCATGCGCGAGCGCTGCCGGTTGTCAGTGCGCGCCGGCGGCTGCGTCGCCGCCCGCGCCGCCCTTTTGCGGCCGCGCCAGCCACACCAGCGGAATCAGCAGCAGGAACAGCACCGCCGAGGCATAGAAGATGTCGTTCGTCGCGAGCATGAACGACTGCTGGTCGACCAGGCGGTTGATCTGCCCGAGCACCTGCTCGGAACTGAAGCCGCTGCCGGTCAGCCCCGAGATGGCGCTGGTGGCCGCGCTGTTGCCCGGGTTCACCGACTCCACCAGCTGCGCGTGGTGCAGCGCCGCGCGGCTGTCCCACAGCGTGGTGGCGATCGAGGTGCCCATCGCGCCCGCCGTGATCCGCAGAAAGTTCGACAGCCCCGACGCGGCCGGGATGCGGTCGGGCGTGAGGCCCGACAGCGTGATGGTCACGAGCGGAATGAAGAAGAACGCCATCGCGATGCCTTGGATGATCGTCGGGATGATGATCGTCACGAAGTCGGCCTGCGTGTTGAAGTTCGAACGCATCCACAGCACCAGCGCGAACACCAGGAACGAGAAGGTCGCGTAGCGGCGCGGGTCGATCTTGGACACGGTGAGGCCCACCACCGGCGAGAAGAAGATCGCCAGCAGCCCCACGGGCGCCATGATCATCCCCGCCTGCGTGGCGGTGTAGCCCATCCACTGCTGCAGCCACAGCGGCAGCAGCACCACGTTGCCGAAGAACAGGCCGTAGGCAATGGCCGTGGCCACCGCGCCCGACCAGAAGTTGCGGCGCTTGAACAGCGACAGGTCGACCACCGGGTGCTTGTCGGTCAGCTCCCAGACCAGGAAGAAGGCGAAGCCGACCACGGCCACCACAGCCATCGTGACGATCTCGGCCGAGTGGAACCAGTCGAGTTCCTTGCCCTTGTCGAGCATGAGCTGCAGCGAGCCCACCCACAGCACCAGCAGCGCCAGGCCGATGGCGTCGATCGGCACCTTGTGCGTCTTGCTCTCGCGCTTGTGGTACAGCGTCCAGGTGATGGCCGCGGCCACGATGCCGACCGGGATGTTGATGTAGAAGATCCACGGCCACGAGATGTTGTCGGTGATCCAGCCGCCGAGCAGCGGCCCCATCACCGGCGCGACCAGCGTCGTCATCGACCACATCGCCATGGCCAGGCCGGCCTTGGCCTTCGGGTAGCTCGACAGCAGCAGCGTCTGCGACAGCGGGATCATCGGCCCCGCCACGAAGCCCTGCAGCGCGCGAAACAGGATGAGCGTGGTCATGTTGGGTGCCAGGCCGCACAGCAGCGAGGCGATCATGAACAGGATCACGCTGGCCATGAACAGGCGCACCTGGCCGAAGCGCTGGGTCATGAACCCCGTGAGCGGCACCGCGATGGCATTGGCCACCGCGAAGCTGGTGATGACCCAGGTGCCTTGCGTGGTGCTCACGCCGAGGTCGCCCGAGATGGCCGGCAGCGACACGTTCGCGATCGACGAGTCGAGCACGTTCATGAAGGTGGCGGCGGACAGCGCGACCGTGCCCCACACGCGGGCGGAGCCCTCGAGCGGGGGGTGCGCGATATAGGCAGGAGCAGCAGTGGCCATGGCGCGAGCTGTGAGGGTTCAGCAGCCGGCGGCGATCAGCCCGGCTGGCCCTGCGTGGCGACGTGCGCGGCCGGCGCAGCGCTGGAGGCCGCCGGACGGCTCACCGCCGCCGTGGGCGTACCACGGCCGAGGTTGGCGGCCACGATGCGGTCCACCTCGGCGTCGGCGCCGCGGTCGAGTTGGCTGTAGACCTGCGTCTGCGCGAAGGCCGTGCTGCGCGGCGCGTCGGCCAGCATCTTGCCGGTCTTCTGCGTGATGTCGATCTCGGCGTCCATCGACAGGCCGATGCGCAGCGGGTTGGCCTTGAGCTGCTCGGGGTCGAGTGCGATGCGCACGGGCACGCGCTGCACCACCTTGATCCAGTTGCCGGTGGCGTTCTGCGCCGGCAGCAGCGCAAAGGCGGCGCCGGTGCCCACGCCCAGGCCGGCGACCTTGCCGGTGTACTCGACCTTCTTGCCGTACACGTCGGCGGTGAGCTTCACGGGCTGGTCGATGCGGATGTTGCGCAGCTGCACTTCCTTGAAGTTGGCGTCGACCCACAGCTGGTGCAGCGGCACGATGGACATCATCGGCGTGCCTGCGGCCACGCGCTGGCCCAGCTGCACGGTGCGCTTGGCGACGTAGCCGTCGACCGGCGCGGGCATGGCCACGCGCTGCGTGGCGAGGTAGGCCTCGCGCACCTTGGCGGCGGCGGCCAGCACGCTCGGGTGCTGGGCCACGCTGGTGCCTTCGGTCAGCGACTGGTTGCTGGCCAGCGCCTCGCGCGCGGCGACCACGCCGGCCTGCGCGGCGGCGAGTGCGCTCTTGGCGTTGGCCAATTGCGTCTCGGCGTGGTTGAGTTCTTCCTTCGACACGGCGCCGTTGCCCGACAGCGCGCGGCGGCGCTGCAGGTCGTCCTGCGCCTTGGCGATGTCGCTCTGGGCCTTGGCGATGTCGCTCTGGCGCAGCGTGACCTGCGCGGCCAGCGAGCCGTTGTTGGCGTACAGCGTGCGCACCTGGCGCACGGCCTGCGCGAGCGCGGCCTCGGCCTGCTCGAGTGCGACCTTGGCGTCGGCCGGGTCGAGCTGCACCAGCGGCTGGCCGGCCTTCACGAAGTCGGTGTCGTCGGCGCCGATGGCCATGACGGTGCCGCCGATCTGCGGCGTGATCTGGATGACGTTGCCCTGCACGTAGGCGTTGTCGGTGTTCTCGTAGTGGCTGGCGACCAGCCATTCGTACAGGCCCCAGCCGCCGCCGACGACCAGCACCACGGCGGTGAGCGCGGTGAGTGCGCGGCGGCGCTTGCCGTTGCTTGCAGGCGCCTCGGGCGCTGCGGTGGGGGGCACGGGGGAAGCGGATGTCGGAGTGTTGTTATCGCTCATGATGGAGTTCTTTCCGAAGAAGGCGGATCAGCAAATCAGTTCAGTGCGGCGGCCGTCGGGGCCGCGGCCGTCGCGGTGGCCGGCGGCTGCCAGCCGCCGCCCAGGGCGCGCGCCAGGCCCACCTGCGTGTCGAGGGCGCGGGCCGCCAGGTCGACCGCGAGCCGGCGCTGGGCCAGCACGGCGGTTTCGGCGGTCAGCACGTTGAGGTAGTTGCCCAGGCCCGCGCGGTAGCGCTGCACGGCAATGTCGTAGGCGCCTTCGGCGGCCGTCTGCGCGGCGCGCTGTTCGGTCTGCTGGCGCACGATCGACTGCGCGCTCGAGACCTGGTCGGCCGCGTCGCGCACGGCGTCGAGCACGGTGGCGTTGTAGCTTTCGATGGCCACGTCGAGGTCGGCCGACTTGCCGCGCAGGTTGGCGCGCAGGCGCCCGCCTTCGAAGATCGGCAGGTGGATGGCCGGGCCCACGCCCCACTGCTCGCTGCCCGACTTGAGCAGCTTGCCGAAGCCCAGGCTCTGGAAGCCGGCAAAGGCCGTGAGGTTCACGTTGGGATAGAACTGGGTCTTGGCGTTGGCCACGTCGCTGGTGGCCGCTTCGACGCGCCAGCGCGCGGCGGCGATGTCGGCGCGGCGGCCCAGCAGGTCGGCGGGGATGTTCGCCTGCAGCGCCATCGGCTTCACGCCGGCCAGCACCGGCGGCTTCAGCGAGGCCGACACGTTGGGCTGGCCCACGAGTGCATCGAGCGCGTGCTGCTGCAGCGCGATCTGCTCGTTGAGCGCTTCGATCTGCTGGCGGGCTTCGGGCAGGCCGCCTTCGCTCTGGCGCAGTTCGAGGCGCGTATCGAGGCCGGCCGAGACGCGGTCGCGCACCAGCTTGAAGGTCTCGTCGCGCTGCGCCAGCGTGCGCTTGGCCACCTCGACCTGTTCATTCAGGCGCGCCCACTGGAAGTAGCTGCGCGCCACGTTGCTCGCGAGCAGCACGCGCGCGGCATCGGCGTCGGCTGCGGCCGCGTTGGCCGCGCCGAGGGCGGTGTCGAGCGCGCTGCGGTTCTTGCCGAAGAAGTCGAGCTCCCAGCTCGCGCCGAGTTGCAGCAGGCCGATGTTCTGCGTCGAGCCGCCCAGCGGCGCCGGGTAGATGTAGTTGCTGTTGAACTTCTGGCGGTTCAGGTTCAGGTCGGCACCGACCTTGGGCAGCAGCGCCGCGCCGGCGATGTCCGCCGAGGCCTGGGCGCGCACGAGGCGCGCACGCGCGACCTGCAGGTTCGGGTTGCCGGCCACGGCCTGGTCGACCAGCGCATTGAGCTGGCTGTCGCCGAAGGCCTGCCACCACTGGCTGTCCAGGCTGGGCACGGTGGCGCGCGCGGGGTCGGCTGCGATGCCGAGCGTGGACGCATTGCGCAACTTCGCGTGCGAGCCGATGCCGGCCATGTCGGCGCAACCGGCGAGCGCGACCACCGCCAGCGCGGCGGCCACCACAGGCGTGCGGCGCAGCGCGCGCACGGCGAAAGACTCAGTCATTCTTCTCTCCACGGGCCGCGAGGCCCTGTGCGTTGTCGAGGATGCGGCGCAAGTAGTCCTTGAGCTGCTCCCATTCTTCGAGGCTGAAGCCGGCCAGGTACTCGTTCTGCACCCGGCTCAGCACATAGGGCACTTCCTTCGCGGCCGCACGGCCTTCGTCGGTGAGTTCGATGTTGACCACGCGGCGGTCTTCGAGCGAGCGCACGCGGCGGCACAGGCCCTTGGCCTCGAGGCGGTCGAGCAGGCGCGTCATGGCGCCGGTGTCGAGCTCGCAGGCGCGGGCCAGTTCGGCCACGGTGGTGGCGGCGCCGACGTGCAGCTTGTACAGCGGCACCCACTGCGGGTACGTGGGGCTGCCGGGCTCGCACATGCGCGTGCCGACGGTCTGACCCACGGACGTGACGATGCGGCGCATCAGGTAGCCGATGCTCTCTTCGGCGCGGTAGTCCTCGGCGCGATAGAAGTCGGCCGGCGGGCGCACGGCCTCGTCGGGCGTCGGAGGGACCGGGGAAATGGGGGCATCGCTCATGCCTGAAATATTAGTTGTCATGGCAATTACTGTCAAGGCGACCTTTGTGGGGGCAAGGGCTCGGTAGAATTCGCGCCCATGGCTTCTTCCCCTCCGTCGTCCTCCGCAGCCAAGGGTTCGCCCCGCTCGCTGTCGGGGTTGCGCCCCTTCCTTCGCCCCTACCGCGTGCAGATCGTGCTGGCGGGGGTCTTCCTGGTGATGGCGGCGGTCACGACGCTGGCTTTTCCTATCGCCCTGCGCAGCCTGATTGACGGTGGCTTGGTCAGCGCCGACAAGGGCGCGCAGACCATGGCGCTGCGCGAGCACTTCGGCGCCCTCTTCGCGGTGGCCGTGGCGCTGGGCCTGTTTTCGGCCGCGCGCTTCTACACGGTGAGCTGGCTCGGCGAGCGTGTCACGGCCGACCTGCGCAATGCGGTCTACGGCCATGTGCTGCAGCAGAGCCCGGCCTTCTTCGAGACCACGCAGACCGGCGAGGTGCTGTCGCGCCTCACGGCCGACACCACGCTGGTGCAGACGGTCGTCGGCTCGTCGCTGAGCATGGGCCTGCGCAACGCCGTCATGGGCGTGGGCGCGCTGGCGGTGCTGGTCTGGACCAACCCTTATGTGATGGTGCAGGTGCTCGGCATCCTGGTGCTGGTGGTGCTGCCGAGCATGTGGTTCGGCCGCCGCGTGCGCAAGCTGTCGCGTGCCAGCCAGGACCGCGTGGCCGACTCGAGCGCCATCGCGGCCGAGGTGCTGAATGCGATTCCCGTGGTGCAGAGCTACACGGCCGAAGGCCGCGAGGCCGACCGCTTCAACAGCTCGACCGAAAACGCCTTCCATACCGCCGTGCGCCGCACGCGCGCGCGCTCGGTGCTCGTGGCCTTCATCATCATCGCCACATCGGCCGCCCTGCTCTGGGGCCTGTACGAAGGCACGCAGGCCGTGCTGCGCGGCGACATCACGGCCGGCCACCTGGGCCAGACCGTGGTCTACGTGGCGATCCTGGCGAGCGCCACCGCGGTGCTCGGCGAGGTGTACGGCGACCTGCTGCGCGCGGCCGGCGCCACCGAACGCCTGATGGAACTGCTGCACGCGCCGACGGCCATCGCCTCGCCCACCAGGCCGGCGGTGGCGCCGGTTCCCGCCGCGGGCAGCGCCATCCGCTTCGACGCGATCACCTTCCACTACCCCTCGCGGCCGGGCACGCCGGCGCTGCGCGACTTCAGCCTGGACATCGCACCGGGCGAGACCGTGGCGCTGGTGGGATCGAGCGGCGCAGGCAAGAGCACGGTGTTCCAGCTGCTGCTGCGCTACTACGACCCGCAGTCGGGCCGCATCGTGCTCGACGGCGCGTCGCTCGATGCGCTCGCCCTGCACGACCTGCGCACCCGCATCGGCCTCGTGCCGCAGGACGCGGTGATCTTCTCGGCCAGCGCCTTCGAGAACATCCGCTACGGCCGGCCCGAGGCCAGCGCCGACGAGGTGCACGCCGCGGCGCGCGCCGCCTTCGCGCATGACTTCCTGCAGGCCCTGCCCGAGGGCTACGACACCTTCCTGGGCGAACGCGGCGTGCGGCTGTCGGGCGGCCAGCGCCAGCGCATCGCGATCGCGCGGGCCATCCTGAAGAACCCGCCGCTGCTGCTGCTGGACGAAGCCACCAGCGCGCTCGACGCCGAGAGCGAGCGCATGGTGCAGGCCGCGCTCGAGTCGGCGATGGAGAACCGCACCACGCTCGTGATCGCCCACCGCCTGGCGACCGTGCAGAAGGCCGACCGCATCATCGTGCTGGACCACGGCGGCATCGTCGAACAGGGAACGCACGCGGCGCTGGTGGCGCAAGGCGGCGTGTACGCGCGGCTGGCCGCGCTGCAGTTCACGGCCTGACCCGATCGATCGGGTCAGTCGTCGGTTACTGCAGGGTTTCTTTCAGCGCTGCCGGAATCGGCAGCGCCATCACCGGAATGCCTTCATCGAGCAGCGCCTCGGTCTGCTCCGGCGTGGCCTGGCCGCGGATGCCGCGCTCGGCGGTTTCGCCGTAGTGCATCTTGCGCGCCTCGTCGGCGAAGCGGTCGCCGACGTCTTCGGTCTTGGCCAGCACTTCGCGCACGGCGCGCATCCAGCGGGCTTCGGGTGAAGTCGAAGATGCCGATACCTGCGTGGAAGGCGATGCGGGCGCCGACGGCGCGTGGGCCGCGTCGCCGCGCCCTTCTTCCTTCGGCGCCTTGGCGTTGCTCAGGTTCAGGCGGGGTGCACTCAGCAACTTGACGATGGCGGTGTCGCCGCAGACCGGGCACTCGACCAGGCCGCTGGCGAGCTGGCTGTCGAACGCCTCGTTGGACGCGAACCAGCCCTCGAAGCCGTGGCCGTGCGTGCAGCGGAGATCGAGAACCTTCATGCGCGGATTATCCCGCGCCGCCTTGCGAGGCTGCGGCCTGCCAATCCAGTGCCCATGCGCCCGACAGGACGTTCTGCAGCCACAGGGCGCAGGTGAGCGTCTTCGCGTCGGTCACGGTGCCGTCGCGGCACCAGCCGATGAGCTCCTGCGGCGTAGCAGTGAACACGTCGAGAAACTCGCCGTGGTCGAGCTGGCGCTCGCCCAGCGAGAGGCCGCGTGCGAAATAGATGTGAATGATTTCGGTCGAGTACGCCACCGCCAGGTGCGTAGCGCCGGCATGCGCCCATTCGCGCGCGGAGTAGCCGGTTTCCTCGAGCAGTTCGCGCTGACCGCACAGCAGCGGATCTTCGCCGGCGTCGAGCTTGCCCGCGGGAAACTCGACGATCACGCGGTCCACCGGGTAGCGGAACTGGCGCTCCAGCACCACGCGGCCGTCGTCAAGCAGCGGAATCACCACCACCGCGCCGGGATGCACCACGTACTCGCGCGTGGCGCTGTGGCCGTCGGGCAAGCGGATGGTGTCGCGCTTGGCGTGCAGGAACTTGCCCTTGAAGAGCTCTTCGCTGCTGACGAGCGCTTCCTTCAGATGCGAATCGGGGGCAGGAGAAGTCATGTCGGTCAGTGCCTGTGCTTCATCAGGTAGCGCCAGGTGAACCCCGGGAAGGCCAGCACGACGAACAGCGAGGCCGTCACCGCGTAGAACTCCCAGCCCTGGGCGGCGATCTGCCCTGCCCTGCGCTCGAACAGCAGGCCGATGCCGCCGGCGATGAAGTACAGCACCACCAGTTCGCCGAAGCGAATGGCGAGCGACTTGTGCGCGGTCGACAGCGGCACCGCCCCGAACAGGCGCTCATTCAGGAACGGCAGGTTGGCGGCCACCAGGGCCACCAGCAGCACCACCCAGACCGACGCGGTTTGCGACACCTGTGCGGGCCGCGTCAGTGGGCCAGCGTGGCCGCGATGGCGTCGTAGCACAGCGTCATCAGACCGCCGGGCAGCACGCCAAGAATCAGGATCAGCGCGCCGTTGATCGTGAGCACGGTGCGCACGTCGAACGAGGCCGACACGGTGGTCGCCGTGACGGGCGCGTCGAAGTACATGACCTTGACCACGCGCAGGTAGTAGAACGCGCCGATCAGCGAGGTGATCACGGCGAACACGGCCAGGCCGATGTAGATGGCGGCGCCCGAGGCGATCAGCGCCTGCAGCACGGCCAGCTTGGCGTAGAAGCCGACCAGCGGCGGCAGGCCGGCCAGCGAGAACATCGCGATGGCCATCACGCCGGCGTACAGCGGGCTGCGCTGGTTCAGGCCGGCCAGGTCGGTGATCTCTTCGCTTTCGAAGCCTTCGCGCGCCAGCAGCAGGATGATGCCGAAACTCGCCAGCGTGGTCAGCACGTAGGTCACGACGTAGAACATCGCGGCGCTGTAGGCGGCCTGCGCGTTCTGCGTGCCCTGCAGGTCGGAACCCGCCACCAGGCCCAGCAGCATGAAGCCCATCTGCGCGATGGTCGAGTAGGCCAGCATGCGCTTGAGGTTGCTCTGCGCGATGGCGGCCAGGTTGCCGATCACCAGCGACGCCACCGCCAGCACGGCCAGCATCTGCTGCCAGTCGATGGCCAGCGGCTGCAGGCCGTCGACCAGCAGGCGGATGATGATGCCGAAGGCAGCCAGCTCGGGCGCGGCGCCGATCAGCAGCGTGATCGCCGTCGGCGCGCCCTGGTAGACGTCGGGCACCCACATGTGGAACGGTGCGGCACCGACCTTGAACGCCAGGCCGGCCACGATGAAGACCAGGCCGAACACCAGCACCTGGTGGTTCACCTTGCCGGTCGAGATCGCCTTGAACACTTCGTTCAGGTCGAGCGAGCCGGTGGCGCCGTACATCATCGACAGGCCGTACAGCAGGAAGCCGCTGGCCATGGCGCCGAGCACGAAGTACTTCATGGCGGCTTCGCTGGCCACCGCGTTGTCGCGGCGCAGCGCCACGAGCGCGTAGCTCGACAGCGTGAGCAATTCCAGGCCGAGGTAGATCAGCAGGAAGTTGCTGCCGCCGATCATCACGAACATGCCCAGCAGGGCCAGCATGCTGATCGTGAACATCTCGCCGCCGCGCAGCATCTCGCGGTCGGCCGCGTAGGGACGGCCGTAGACCAGCGTGACCATCAGGGCCAGCGAGGCGAAGCACTTGAGCCAGTTGCCCATCGTGTCGCTCACCACCATGCCGCCGAAGCCGTAGGAAGTCTTGCCGCCGACAGCGGCCAGGCCCGTGAGCACGGCCACCGCCGCCAGCGTGAGCAGCGTCAGGATGTAGGTGCGGGTGCGGCGCGGGCTCGTGTCCGACAGGTCGACCAGCGCAATGATGCAGGCCATGACCAGCAACACGATTTCGGGGTAGATCGTCACCCAGCTGAGTTTGTCAATCATCTCGTTCTCTTCTTCAGCGTGGCATCAGACGGGCAGCTTCGAAATCGCCACATGGCGCAGAAGCTCGACGACGGAGGCATCCATCGCATCGGTGAAAGGCTTCGGATACAGGCCCATCCACAGCACGGCGATGGCCAGCAGCGAGAGCATCAGGAATTCGCGGGCGTTGATGTCCTTCAGTTCCTTGACGTGGTCGTTGCCGA
Organism: Variovorax sp. GW531-E2; assembly: GCF_059423125.1. Taxonomy (NCBI): domain Bacteria; kingdom Pseudomonadati; phylum Pseudomonadota; class Betaproteobacteria; order Burkholderiales; family Comamonadaceae; genus Variovorax; species Variovorax sp. GW531-E2. The sequence goes on from NZ_JBWKXQ010000012.1 coordinate 93,838, forward strand.
CCGGGCCCAGGTACACGCGCTTGTACATCCACAGGGTGTAGGCAGCGCCGAAGATCAGTGCGGTGGCGGCGCCCAGGCCGACCCAGAAGTTGGCCTTGACGGCGCCCAGGATCACCATCCATTCGCCCACGAAACCAGCGGTGCCCGGGAGGCCGCAGTTGGCCATGGCGAACAGCAGCGCGAACGCGGCGAACTTGGGCATGGTGTTGACCACGCCGCCGTAGTCGGCGATCTGGCGCGAGTGGACGCGGTCGTACAGCACGCCGATGCCCAGGAACATGGCGCCCGACACGAAGCCGTGGGCAATCATCTGCACGATGCCGCCGGACACGCCGAGCTCGTTGAAGATGAAGAAGCCCAGCGTCACGAAGCCCATGTGGGCGACCGACGAGTACGCCACCAGCTTCTTCATGTCCTGCTGCACCAGCGCCACCAGGCCCACGTAGATCACGGCGATGAGCGACAGCGCGATCATGAGCCAGGCCCATTCGTGCGAAGCGTCAGGCGCGATGGGCATCGAGAAGCGCAGGAAACCGTAGGCACCCAGCTTCAGCATGATCGCGGCCAGCACGGCCGAGCCGCCCGTGGGCGCCTCGACGTGCACGTCGGGCAGCCAGGTGTGGACCGGCCACATCGGCACCTTGACGGCGAAGGCCGCGAAGAAGGCAAAGAACAGGAAGGTCTGCGCGGTCGAACCCAGCGGCAGCTTGTGCCAGCTCAGGATGTCGAAGCTGCCGCCCGACTTGTTGTACAGGAAGATCAGCGCGACCAGCATCAGCAGCGAGCCGAGCAGCGTGTACAGGAAGAACTTGAACGCCGCGTAGATCTTGTTCGGGCCGCCCCAGATGCCGATGATCAGGTACATCGGGATCAGCGTGGCTTCGAAGAACACGTAGAACAGGATGCCGTCGAGCGCCGAGAACACGCCGATCATGAAACCCGACAGGATCAGGAACGCGCCCATGTACTGGTTCACGCGCTCGGTGATCACTTCCCAGGCCGAGATCACGACCACGACCGTGATGAACGAGGTCAGCAGCACCAGCCACAGCGACATGCCGTCGATGCCCAGGTGGTAGTTGACGTTGAAGCGCGAGATCCAGCTCGTCTTCTCGACGAACTGCATCGCGGCGGTTCCGTTCTGGAAGCGCGTGAACAGCGGCACCGTGACCAGGAAGCTCACGATGGCACCGACGAGCGCGACCCAGCGCACGCCCTTGGCGTGCTCGTCGCGGCCAAACGCCAGCAGCACGGCGCCGAATGCGATCGGCACCCAGATGGCAAGGCTCAACAAACCCATTTTTCTTTTTCTCCAGCGTTCGGGCTCAACGTTTGAACCAGACGAAGTACGTCATCAGGATGAAGATGCCCAGCAGCATCGCGAAGGCGTAGTGATAGATGAAGCCCGACTGCAGCCAGCGCACGACACCGGCCACACGCCCCACCACTTTCCAGGAACCGTTGACGATCGCGCCGTCGATCAGGGCCTGGTCGCCGCCCTTCCACAGGCCCGTGCCGAGCAGGCGCGCACCGCGGGCGAGGATGTTCTCGTTGATCCAGTCGAGGTAGTACTTGTTCTCGAGCAGGTTGTAGATCGGGCTGAAGGCGCGCTTGATGGCGGCCGGCAGTGCCGGGTTCATCATGTACATGTAGTACGACAGCGCCACGCCGGCCAGTGCCAGCCAGAACGGTGCGGTCTGCAGACCGTGGATCGCCATGGCGACCGGGCCGTGGAAGGCTTCCTTCAACTCGCCCATCGCGTGGTGCTTGGCACCATCGACGAAGATCGCGTCCTTGAAGAAGCTGCCGAACAGCATCGGGTCGATGGTCATGAAGCCGATCACCACCGAGGGGATCGCCAGCAGCACCAGCGGCAGCCAGACCACCATCGGCGATTCGTGCGGCTTGTGGGCGTCGTGGCCATGGCCGTGATCGTCGTGTCCGTGCGCGTCGTGCGCATGGTCGTCGTGGTGTGCGTCCGGGTTCTGGTCGTAGCGTTCCTTGCCGTGGAAGACCAGGAAGTACATGCGGAACGAGTAGAACGCCGTCACAAACACGCCGGCCAGCACCGCGTAGTAGGCGAACTGCGCGCCCCACAGGTGGCTTTCGTGCACGGCCTCGATGATGCTGTCCTTCGAGTAGAAGCCCGAGAAGAACGGCGTGCCGATCAGCGCCAGCGAACCCAGCAGCGAGGTGATCCAGGTGATGGGCATGTACTTGCGCACGCCACCCATCCAGCGGATGTCCTGATTGTGGTGCATGCCGATGATCACCGAGCCCGCGCCGAGGAACAGCAGCGCCTTGAAGAAGGCGTGCGTCATCAGGTGGAACACCGCGACCGAGTAGGCCGAGGCACCGAGCGCCACGGTCATGTAGCCCAGCTGCGACAGCGTCGAGTACGCGACCACGCGCTTGATGTCGTTCTGGATGATGCCCAGGAAGCCCATGAACAGCGCGGTGATGGCGCCGATCACGAGGATGAAGCTCAAGGCCGTGTCGCTCAGCTCGAACAGCGGCGACATGCGCGCCACCATGAAGATGCCGGCCGTCACCATGGTCGCCGCGTGGATCAGCGCCGAGATGGGGGTCGGGCCTTCCATCGAGTCGGGCAGCCACACGTGCAGCGGGAACTGGGCGCTCTTGCCCATCGCGCCGATGAACAGGCAGATGCAGATCACCGTGATGAGCATCCACTCGGTGCCCGGGAAGGTGATGCCGGCCAGCGTGTGCGCCTTGGCGAAGGCTTCGCCGTAGTTCAGCGTGCCGGCGTAGGCGGCGATCAGGCCGATGCCCAGAATGAAGCCGAAGTCACCCACGCGGTTGACCAGGAAGGCCTTCATGTTCGCGAAGATGGCCGTGGGCTTGTTGAACCAGAAGCCGATCAGCAGGTACGACACCAGGCCCACCGCCTCCCAGCCGAAGAACAGCTGGAGCATGTTGTTGCTCATGACGAGCATCAGCATCGAGAAGGTAAAAAGCGAGATGTACGAGAAGAAGCGGTTGTAGCCGTCGTCTTCTTCCATGTAGCCGATGGTGTAGATGTGGACCATCAGCGACACGAAGGTCACGACGCACATCATCATGGCCGTGAGGCCGTCGACCAGGAAGCCGACTTCCATCTTCAGGCCACCGACCATCATCCATTCGTAGATGGTCTGGTTGAAGCGGGCGCCGTCGACGATGACCGACTTCAGCGTCATCGCAGAGATCACGAAGGCGACGAACACGCCCAGGATGGTCAGCGAATGCGTGACCTTGCGGCCGATGTGGTTGCCGCCGAACTTCGTGCCGAACAGGCCGGCAAGTGCGGCGCCGACCAGGGGTGCCAGCGGCACGGCCAGCAAGGTGGATGCGGAAAGGGTTGCGCTCATACTGCTGTCAACCCTTGAGCGAGTTGAGTTCGTCGACGTTGATGTTGGACTTGTTGCGGAACAACAGGACCAGCAGCGCCAGGCCGATGGCCGATTCGGCCGCCGCCACCGTCAGGATGAAGAACACGAAGATCTGGCCGTGCATGTCGCCCAGGTAGTGCGAGAAGGCCACGAAGTTCATGTTGACCGCCAGCAGCATCAGTTCGATGGCCATCAGCAGCACGATCAGGTTCTTGCGGTTCAGGAAGATGCCGATCACCGACAGCGCGAAGAGCATCGCGCCGAGCGAGAGAAAGTGTCCGAGCGTGAGCGTCATGCCTTGTTTTCCTTTGCAGCGGCATCCGCTGCCGGGGCCTCAACCACCGGCTCGGCCGCGCGCGTGACGGGCATCTGCACGATGCGCACGCGGTCGCGCGCCTTCACGCGCACCTGGTCCGACGGGTTGACGTACTTGCTGTCCTTGCGGGTGCGCAGCGTCAGTGCGATGGCGGCAATGATGGCCACCAGCAGGATGACCGCGGCGATTTCCAGCGGATAGAGGTATTCGGAATACAGCAGCTTGCCCAGCTCGAGCGTGTTCGAGCTGTTGGGCGAGGTCGTCGCCATGGCGCGCGGGCCTTCGCCCAGGCGGAAGCCGCCCATGAGCACGGCGGCCATTTCGAGCGCGATGAGCGCGCCGATGCCGGCGGCCAGCGGGAAGTGCTTCCAGAAGCCCTCTCGCAGGCCGTCGACGTCGATGTCCAGCATCATCACGACGAACAGGAACAGCACCATCACGGCGCCGACGTACACCAGCACGAGCGAGATCGCCAGGAACTCGGCGCGCAGCAGCAGCCAGATGGCCGAGGCCTGGAAGAAGGCCAGCACCAGGTACAGCGCGGCGTACACGGGGTTGCGGGAGGTGATGACGCGGAAGGCTGCAAACAGCAGCACCGCGGCAAACAGATAGAACAGACCGGTCTTGACGTCCATTGGAATTCGATTGGTACGGGTTTCGAGCGGAGCCGGCTCAGCGGTACTTGGCGTCGGCCGCCTTGTTCGCCGCGATTTCTTTTTCGTAGCGGTCGCCCACGGCCAGCAGCATGTCCTTGGTGAAGTACAGGTCGCCGCGCTTTTCGCCGTGGTATTCGAAGATGTGCGTCTCGACGATCGAGTCGACCGGGCAGCTCTCTTCGCAGAAGCCGCAGAAGATGCACTTGGTCAGGTCGATGTCGTAGCGCGTGGTGCGGCGCGAGCCGTCGTCACGCACGTCGGATTCGATGGTGATGGCCAGTGCGGGGCACACGGCCTCGCACAGCTTGCAGGCGATGCAGCGCTCTTCGCCGTTCTCGTAGCGGCGCAGCGCGTGCAGGCCGCGAAAGCGCGGCGACAGCGGCGTCTTCTCTTCGGGGAACTGGACGGTGATCTTGCGTGCGAAGGCGTACTTGCCCGTGATGGCCAGGCCCTTGAACAGTTCGAACAGCATGAAGCTGCCCAGGAAGTCCTTGAACGAGAACGGTGCGGAGGCCAGCTTGGAGGTGCGTCCGAGCCCTCCGGCGGTGTGTGAAGCAGTCATGATGTCGTCGCTTCCTGCTTATTTCCAGATGTTGAACGGCGTCTGCATCCAGCCACCGACCACGACCAGCCACACCAGGGTGACGGGAATGAAGATCTTCCAGCCCAGACGCATGATCTGGTCGTAGCGGAAGCGCGGGAACGTCGAGCGCACCCACAGGAACATGGTGACCACGCAGAAGGTCTTCAGGCCCAGCCAGATCCAGCCCGGAATGAAGCTCAGGAACTCGAAAGGCGGCAGCCATCCACCGAGGAACAGCACCACGGTCAGGATCGAGACGAGCCACATGTTGGCGTACTCGGCCAGGAAGAACATCGCGAAGCTCATGCCCGAGTACTCGATCATGTGGCCGGCCACGATTTCCGATTCGCCTTCCACCACGTCGAACGGGTGGCGGTTGGTTTCGGCGAGACCCGAGATGAAGTACACGACGAAGATCGGCAGCAGCGGCAGCCAGTTCCACGAGAGGAAGCCCAGCCCCAAGTCATGGAACATGCCCTTGCCCTGCACCGTCACGATGTCGGACATGTTCAGGCTGCCGGTGACCATCAGCACCACGACGAAGCAGAAGCCCATCGCGATTTCGTAGCTCACCATCTGTGCCGAGGCGCGCAGCGCGCCCAGGAAGGCGTACTTCGAGTTCGAGGCCCAGCCCGCGATGATCACGCCGTACACCTCGAGCGAGGTGATGGCCATCACGAACAGCAGGCCGGCGTTGATGTTGGCCAGCGCCACGTCGGGGCCGAAGGGGATCACGGCCCATGCGGCCAGCGCCGGCATGATGGTCATGATGGGGCCGAGCAGGAACAGGCCCTTGTTGGCGACCGTCGGAAGGATGATTTCCTTGGTCATCAGCTTGAGCGCGTCGGCGATCGGCTGCAGCAGGCCCAGCGGCCCGATGCGGTTCGGGCCCACGCGGATCTGCGTGAAGCCGATGGCCTTGCGTTCCCACAGCGTGAGGTACGCCACGGCCAGCATCAGCGGGATCACGACGACGATGATCTTGATCAGCGTCCAGACCACGGGCCAGACGACGGACGTCCACCAGCCTGCGGCGACCAGCCCCTGGCCGAAGCCATGAATTGCGTCGATCATGCCAGGGCCTCCTCGGCACGAGCGGGTGCGGCCTGTGCGCTGTGGCGCGCGTCGGCGGTCAGCTGCAGCGACGGTGCGCGGCGCACGATCGAGTCGAGCTGGTAGATGCTCGCGACCACGGGCGCAGCCACGGCGCCGCTGGCCGCGACGGCCTTGGCGGAGGTGGCGTTGCTCAGCGCATTCGCCGGCACGGTGCCCTTGTCACCGACGGTGGCCAGCACCTCGGCGGTCGATTCGAAGGCGAAGCCCGGCAGGCCGAGCAGGTTCGCCAGCACGCGCAGCACCTTCCAGGCCGGACGCGTTTCGCCTTGCGGCTTCACGACGGCATGGAAACCCTGCAGGCGGCCTTCGGCATTGACGAAGGTGCCGGGCGTTTCGGTGAACGGGGCGATGGGCAGCAGCACGTCGCTGAATTCGAGGTTGGCCTTGAAGGGGCTCAGCGTGACCACCATCTGCGCATTGCCGATGACATCGGCGGCGGCAGCACCGGCGGCCGAGTCGAACACTGGCTCGGTGTTCAGCAGCAGCACGGCCTTGAGGCCGGAGCCGGCTGCGAGCATGCGGCCGGCATCGAGGCCGCCGTTCTGCGGGAAGGCGCCCACGAGCTGTGCGCCCACGGTATTGCCCGCTTCGGTCAGGTAGCCGACGGTGGCGCCGGTCTGTGCGCCGATCCAGTTCGCGAGGGCCAGCAGGCTGCTGGCTTGTGCGTGGTGCGCGGCGGCATTGCCGAGCAGGATGGCCTTGCGCTCGCCGCTCAGCAGCGAGGCTGCGATGGCTTGCGCGGCAGCGTCGGGCGCGTTCTTCGGTGCCAGCGGTGCGGCGGCGCCGTTGGTCTGGGCGATGGCAGCGGCCACGGCGGCCAGCGCCTCGACCCACTGGTCGGCTTCGACGATGGCCGCTTGCGCCACGTCGATGGCCCAGGCACTGCGGTCGGCCATGAGGCTGGACGAAGTGATCACCGACAGCGCGGCGCCCTTGCGCACGGCCTGGCGGATGCGCTGTGCGAACAGCGGGTGTTCCTTGCGCAGGTTCGAACCAACGACCAGCGCGCGCTGCACTTGCGTGAGCGAGGCGATCGAGGTGCCGAGCCAGCGCACGCCTTCGAAGGCCGTGAATTCGGCGTTGCGCAGGCGGTAGTCGATGTTGTCGCTGCCGAGTTCACGCGTGAGCATGGCGGCGAGTTGCAGCTCTTCGAGCGTGCTGTGCGGGCTGACAAGCGTGCCGATGCTTTGCGCACCGTGGTCGGTCTTGATCTGCTTGAGGCCGTTGGCAACGTACTCGAGCGCCGTCTGCCAGTCGACCTGCTGCCATTGGCCGCCCTGCTTCAGCATGGGCTGCGTCAGGCGTTCCGTGCCGTTGAGCGCTTCGTACGAGAAGCGGTCGCGGTCGGCGATCCAGCATTCGTTGACGTCTTCGTTCTCGAGTGGCACCACGCGCATCACGCGGTTGTTCTTGACCTGGACGATCAGGTTGGCACCGGTGGAGTCGTGCGGGCTCACCGACTTGCGGCGCGACAGTTCCCAGGTGCGGGCACTGTAGCGGAACGGCTTGCTCGTGAGCGCGCCGACCGGGCAGATGTCGATCATGTTGCCCGACAGCTCGGAGTCGACCGAGTCGCCGAGGAAGGTTTCGATTTCGGAGTGCTCGCCGCGGTGCGACATGCCCAGCTCCATCACGCCGGCCACTTCCTGGCCGAAACGGACGCAGCGCGTGCAATGGATGCAGCGGCTCATTTCTTCCATGCTGATCAGCGGGCCGACGTCCTTGTGGAACACGACGCGCTTTTCTTCTTCGTAACGCGAAGAAGAACCGCCGTAGCCGACGGCCAGGTCCTGCAGCTGGCATTCGCCGCCCTGGTCGCAGATGGGGCAATCCAGCGGGTGGTTGATCAGCAGGAACTCCATGACGGACTGCTGGGCCTTGATGGCCTTGTCGCTCTTGGTGCGAACGATCATGCCCTGCGTGACGGGCGTGGCGCAGGCCGGCATCGGCTTGGGCGCCTTTTCCACGTCGACCAGGCACATGCGGCAGTTGGCCGCGATGCTGAGTTTCTTGTGATAGCAGAAGTGCGGGATGTAGGTGCCCGCCTTTTCGGCCGCATGCATCACCATGCTGCCTTCGGTCACTTCGACCTTCTTGCCGTCGAGTTCGATTTCGATCATGTCTGTGTTTCTTCTCGCACTCAGGCCTTGACGGGCGCCGTCGGGACGTGACCCGGGATCAGGGCCTCGAACTCATGGCGGAAGTGCTTGATCATGGCGCGCACGGGCATCGCTGCCGCATCGCCGAGCGCACAGATGGTGCGGCCCATGATGTCGCCGGCCACGGAGTCCAGCAGCTGCATGTCGCTGGGCTTGCCCTGGCCGTTGTGGATGCGGTCCACCACGCGGTAGAGCCAGCCCGTGCCTTCGCGGCAGGGGGTGCACTGGCCGCAGGACTCATGCATGTAGAAGTACGAGAGGCGCTTGAGCGACTCGACCATCGACCGCGTGTCGTCCATGACGATCACGGCGCCCGAGCCCAGCATGGAGCCGGCCTTGGCGATCGAGTCGTAGTCCATGGTGCAGGCCATCATGATGTCGGCCGGCAGCACCGGCGACGACGAGCCGCCGGGGATCACGGCCTTGAGCGTGCGACCCTTGCGCACGCCGCCGGCCAGTTCGAGCAGCTTGGAGAACGGCGTGCCCATCGGCACTTCGTAGTTGCCGGGCAGCTCGACGTCGCCGCTCACCGAGTAGATCTTGGTGCCGCCGTTGTTCGGCTTGCCGCACTCGAGGTAGGCCTGGCCGCCGTTGCGGATGATCCAGGGCACCGCCGCGAAGGTCTCGGTGTTGTTGATGGTGGTCGGCTTGCCGTACAGGCCGAAGCTCGCCGGGAACGGCGGCTTGAAGCGCGGCTGGCCCTTCTTGCCTTCGAGCGATTCGAGCAGCGCGGTTTCTTCGCCGCAGATGTAGGCACCGAAGCCGTGGGCCGCGTGCAACTGGAAGTTGTACGTGCTGCCCATGATCTTGTCGCCGAGGTAGCCGGCGGCGCGCGCCTCTTCGAGGGCGGCCTCGAAGCGGTCGTAGCTCTGGAAGATCTCGCCGTGGATGTAGTTGTAGCCCACGCTGATGCCCATCGCATACGCGGCGATGGCCATGCCTTCGATCACGATGTGCGGGTTGAACTGCAGGATGTCGCGGTCCTTGCACGTGCCGGGCTCGCCTTCGTCCGAATTGCAGACGAGGTACTTCTGGCCCGGGAACTGGCGGGGCATGAAGCTCCACTTCAGGCCGGTCGGGAAACCGGCGCCGCCGCGGCCGCGCAGGCCCGAGGCCTTCACTTCGGCGATCACCTGGTCGGGCGTGAGGCCCTCGGTGAGGATCTTGCGCAGCGCCTGGTAACCGCCGCGCGCTTCGTAGTCGGCCAGATGCCAGTTGGTGCCGTCCAGGCCTGCATAGATCTGAGCGCCGATGTGGCGGTCATGGAAGCAGGTCTGGACACCGGTGGCCTGGAATTGCGAGAGAACCTGTTCGGGCGTCATCACGAAGCCTCCCCTGGCTTGGCACTGCGCAAACCGTCGATGAGCTGGTCGAGCTTGTCGTTGCTCATGAAGCTGCACATGGTGCGGTCGTTGACCAGCATCACGGGCGAATCAGCGCAGGCGCCCAGGCATTCGCTCTGTTGCAGCGTGAACAGGCCGTCGGCCGTGGTCTCGCCCATCTTGATGCCCAGCTTCTTCTCGAGGTGCACGAGCGCGGTGACGCCGTCGCGCAGCTGGCACGGCAGGTTGGTGCACACGTTGAGCTTGAACTTGCCCACCGGATGCTGGTTGTACATGTTGTAGAAGGTCGTCACTTCGTGCACAGCGATGGGCGCCATGCCGAGGTAGGCGGCGATCTCGCGCTCGCGCTGCACGCTCACGAAGCCTTCGTCCTGCTGGACGATGGCCAGGCAGGCCATCACGGCCGACTGCTTGCCTGCTTCGGGGTACTTCGCGACCTCGCGCGCAAAGCGCTCGAGGATGGCAGCCTTCAACGGCGCCGAGGGCGTCGCGTCATGGTGATGGGTTGAGGAAGTCGTCATTCGCTCTTTCTCACCTGTCGATTTCGCCGAACACGATGTCCATCGTGCCGATCACCGCGACAGCGTCGGCGATCATGTGGCCGCGCGACATTTCGTCGAGGGCAGCGAGGTGCGGGAAGCCCGGTGCGCGGATCTTCAGGCGGTACGGCTTGTTGGCGCCGTCGCTCACGAGGTAGATGCCGAACTCGCCCTTGGGGTGCTCGACGGCGGCATACGCTTCGCCTTCGGGCACATGGAAGCCTTCGGTGAAGAGCTTGAAATGGTGGATCAGCTCCTCCATGTTCGCCTTCATCGATTCGCGCGCGGGCGCGGCGACCTTGTGGTTGCTGGTGATGACCGGACCCGGATTCACGCGCAGCCATGCCGAGCACTGCTGGATGATCTTGTTGGCCTGGCGCATTTCTTCCACGCGAACCAGGTAGCGGTCGTAGCAGTCGCCGGTCTTGCCCACGGGCACGTCGAACTGCATCTGGTCGTAGACGTCGTAGGGCTGCTTCTTGCGCAGGTCCCATTCGACGCCCGAGCCACGCAGCATCGGGCCGGTGAAGCCCAGGTTCAGCGCGCGCTCCGGCGTGACCACGCCGATGCCCACGGTGCGTTGCTTCCAGATGCGGTTGTCGGTGAGCAGCGTCTCGTACTCGTCGACCATCTTCGGGAAGCGCTTGCAGAAGTCGTCGATGAAGTCGAGCAGCGAGCCCTGGCGGTTCTCGTTGAGCTTCTCGATGGCCTTCGCATTCTTGATCTTGCTGACCTTGTACTGCGGCATCGAATCCGGCAGGTCACGGTAGACACCGCCCGGACGGAAGTACGCCGCGTGCATGCGCGCACCGGACACGGCTTCGTACATGTCGAACAGGTCTTCACGCTCGCGGAAGCAGTAGATGAGCATGTTCATCGCGCCGCAGTCCAGACCGTGCGCGCCGAGCCACAGCAGGTGGTTCAGCAGGCGGGTGATCTCGGCGAACATCACGCGGATGTACTGCGCGCGGATCGGCACGTCCAGGCCCATCATCCGCTCGATGGCGAGGCAGTAGGCGTGCTCGTTGGACATCATCGACACGTAGTCGAGGCGGTCCATGTAGGGCAGCGACTGGATGAAGGTGCGTGACTCGGCGAGCTTCTCGGTCGCACGGTGCAGCAGGCCGATGTGGGGGTCGGCACGCTGGATCACTTCGCCGTCCAGCTCGAGCACCAGGCGCAGCACGCCGTGTGCTGCGGGGTGCTGGGGACCGAAGTTGAGTGTGTAGTTCTTGATTTCGGCCATATCTGTCAGTGCAAACCGCCGCCGTAGTTGTCTTCGCGGATCACGCGCGGCGTGATTTCGCGCGGCTCGATCGAGACCGGCTGGTAGACCACGCGCTTCTGCTCTTCGTCGTAGCGCATTTCGACGTGACCCGACACCGGGAAGTCCTTGCGGAACGGGTGGCCGATGAAGCCGTAGTCGGTCAGGATGCGGCGCAGGTCGTCGTGGCCGTCGAAAACGATGCCGTACAGGTCGAAGGCCTCGCGCTCGAACCACGTGGCAGCGCTCCAGACGGGCTGGAGCGAGTCGATCACGGGCAGGTCTTCGCTGGTCGCGAACACCTTCAGGCGCACGCGCTGGTTGAGGCTCACGGAGAGCAGGTGCGAGACGACGCCGTAGCGTTCGCCCTGCCACTCGCCTTCGCGGTAGTCGGAATAGTCCATGCCGCACAGGTCGATCAGCTGTTCGAAACGGCAACCGGGCGCATCGCGCAGCAGCAGCGCCGCATCGATGTAGTCGGCGGCGCTGACCACGACGGTCACCTCTTCAAGCGCAACCGTCACGCTCTTGGCCCTGGCGCCGAGTGCCTCGGCGATGGTGGCGCGCAGCACCTCCGGCGAAATTGCAAAGTCAGTCATCGTCGGCAATCTCTCAGGCGCGGGCAATGGTGTTGGTGCGGCGAATCTTCTGCTGCAGCTGGATCACGCCGTACAGCAGTGCTTCAGCGGTGGGCGGACAACCCGGCACATAGACGTCGACCGGCACGATGCGGTCGCAGCCACGCACCACGGAATAGCTGTAGTGGTAGTAACCGCCGCCGTTCGCGCAAGAGCCCATCGAGAGCACCCAGCGCGGCTCGGGCATCTGGTCATAGACCTTGCGCAGCGCCGGCGCCATCTTGTTGCACAGCGTGCCGGCCACGATCATCAGATCGGACTGGCGCGGACTGGGGCGGAACAGCATGCCGAAACGGTCGATGTCGTAGCGGGCAGCGCCCGCGTGCATCATTTCGACCGCGCAGCATGCGAGGCCGAACGTCATCGGCCAGAGAGATCCGGTCTTCGCCCAGTTCACGACCGAGTCGTAGGTCGTGGTGACGAAGCCTTCTTTGAGAACGCCTTCAATGGCCATCGTGTAGCTTCCTTGTCATTCCCAGTCGAGCGCGCCTTTTTTCCACTCGTAGACGAAGCCCACGACGAGGATGGCGAGAAAGATCATCATGGCCCAGAAGCCAACAGCGCCGATTTCCTTGAGCGCAATGGCCCACGGAAAGAGAAAGGCAATCTCGAGATCGAAGAGAATGAAGAGAATCGCGACGAGGTAATAGCGCACGTCGAATTTCATGCGCGCATCCTCGAAGGCCTCGAAGCCGCACTCGTAGGGCGCGTTCTTCGCAGCGTCGGGCCGATTGGGCCCGAGGATGTATCCGATGACTTGCGGGGCGACGCCTACGCCGACCCCGACCAAAATGAACAAAAGGACGGGAAGGTAGGAATCGAGGTTCATCGAGAAATTTTCACCGCTTGCCACCGACAGAAGAGCCTCTAAAAAGAGATCTTCTGCCGGTGAGATTTGGTGCGGTCGGCGAGACTCGAACTCGCACAGCTTTCGCCACTACCCCCTCAAGATAGCGTGTCTACCAATTTCACCACGACCGCGGTTTTTAACTGTCCAGATGGCATGAGGTGCCGTTGAGGCATTTGGCTTTCTGAACAGATTTAGAGTTTACCCTGAAATGAAGCCGTTTCTCACGAACGGCTGCATGAAAACAACCTGATTACTTGGCCGGAATCTGGCCAGGGCCCGAAACAGGTGCAGCAGGCGCCGAAGCGGCCTTGGCAGGTGCTGCTGCAGCGGGGATTTCGCCCGCAGCGCCAGTCGCGGGAGCAGCCGGTACAGCAGGTGCGCCCACGGCGGCGCGCTCCAGCAGGCTGCCGCCGCCCGCAGGACGTGCGTGGCTGAAGTAGGCCAGCAGCAGCGTGCAGGCGAAGAACACCGCAGCCAGCACAGCCGTGGTGCGCGAGAGGAAGTTGGCACTGCCGCTGGCACCGAACAGGCTGCCTGCACTGCCGCTGCCGAAGGCCGCGCCCATGTCGGCACCCTTGCCGTGCTGGATCAGGATCAGGCCGATCATTGCCAGCGCCGCCAGCATTTGCACGCCGACCAGAAGATTGAGGACCACGTTCATTCGTTCTTACTCCTAAGTGATGGCTGCCGTTGCCGCGATCAGCGTGCAGCGGCAGAAATGATCTGCAGAAAGTCGGGCGCCTTGAGCGAGGCGCCGCCGATGAGGCCGCCGTCGATGTCGGCCTGCGCCAGCAGTTCGGCGGCATTCGCCGCGTTCATGCTGCCGCCGTACAGAATCTTGATGCCCGCGGCATGTTCGCTCGCGGCATGGTGCAGTTGTGCACGCAGCACGGCATGCACCGCCTGCGCCTGCTCCGGCGAAGCCGTCTTGCCCGTGCCGATGGCCCAGACCGGTTCGTAGGCCACGACGATCTCGCTGATACAGTGGCCATTCACATGGATCACCGCGGCCAGCTGGCGCTTGACGATCTCTTCGGTCTGCCCTGCTTCGCGCTCTGCCAGCGTCTCGCCGACACAGACGATCGGCGTGATGCCGTTCGCCAGCGCCGCCGCCGTCTTGGCCGCCACGGCATCGTCGGTTTCGCCGTGGTACTGGCGACGCTCCGAATGGCCCACGATGGCATAGCGCACACCGAAATCCTTCAGCATCGCCGCCGACTGCTCGCCGGTGAACGCACCTTGCGGGTGCGCCGAAATGTCCTGCGCACCAAGGGCCAGCGACGGCGTACCCGCCAGCAGCGATTGCAGCTGGGCGAAGTACGGCGCAGGCGCGCACAGTGCAACACCGCAGGCCGCGGGGCTAGCGGCCAGCCCTTGCTGCAGGGCCTTCACCAGCACCTCGTTGGCGGCCAGGCCGCCATTCATCTTCCAGTTGCCGGCAATCAGTTTCTTGAAGGTTGTCATCGCGTTGTTCGTCTCACCAAGTCAGCACGATCTTGCCGATGTGCTGGTTCGATTCCATCAGCGTGTGAGCCTGGGCCGCGCCGCTGGGCTCACCTGCTGCCGCATAGGTGCTGTGGATCACGGGCTTGACCGCGCCGCTTTCGAGCAGCGGCCAGACCTTCTCGCGCAGTGCCTTGGCGATGGCGCCCTTGAACGCCACCGGCCGCGGACGCAGCGTCGAGCCAGTGATCGTGAGCCGCCGACGCAGCACGAGGCCCGCGTTGATCTCGCTCTTCACACCGCCCTGCACCGCAATGATCACCAGCCGGCCGTCTTCGGCCAGGCACTCGACCTCGCGCGCCACGTAGTCGCCAGCCACCATGTCGAGCACCACGTCCACGCCCTTGCCGCCCGTGAGCTGCTTCGCCACTTCGACGAAATCGCTCGTGCGGTAGTTGATCGCGTGGTCGGCGCCGAGTTTCAGGCAGGCTTCGCACTTGTCGTCGCTGCCAGCCGTGACGATCACGGTCGCGCCGAGCGCCTTGGCGATCTGGATCGCCGTGACGCCGATGCCGCTGGAGCCACCCTGGATCAGCAGGGTCTCGCCCTTCTGCAGGCGGCCGCGCTCGAACACGTTGCTCCAGACGGTGAAGAAGGTCTCGGGCAGCGAAGCCGCCTCGACATCGCTCCAGCCCTTGGGCACCGGCAGGCATTGCGCCACGGGCGCCACGCACAGCTCGGCATAGCCGCCACCAGCCACCAGCGCGCACACGCGGTCGCCGACCTGGAAGCCCGCATCGGCCAGCGCCTTGGCGTCGCCCGACACGATCTCGCCGGCCACTTCGAGGCCCGGCAGGTCGGAGGCACCGGGCGGCACGGGGTAGTGCCCCATCCGCTGCAGCACGTCCGGGCGATTCACGCCGCTGGCCGCCACGCGGATCAGCAGCTCACCCTCGCCCGCCACCGGGTCGGGACGCGCAGCGACGCGCAGCACCTCGGGGGCGCCGTACGAAGTGATCTCAATGGCTTTCATGGGGGTCTCCGAGGCTCGGATGCCCGCACGGGGCGGGCATCACCACTGTCCACGCGAGAGGCGACGGCACAGGCCGTCGCGCCTCACTGCTTACTCCTGCGGTTCGCGCGGCGCTTGCTGCTGCGACTCGCCGGCGGGCTGCTGTTGCTGCTCGCCGCGGGGCTGTTGCTGCTGGTCGTTGAAGCGCGGTGCGCGCTCGCCACGATCGCCGCCGCGGTCACCGCGGTCCGAACGTTCGCGGCGGTCGCCGCCACGGTCGCCGCGATCACCACGGTCTTCGCGCGGCGGGCGCTCGCTGTATTCCATGCCGGCCGGACGCTCGGTCAGAGCCTTCATGGACAGCTTGACGCGGCCCTTTTCATCGGTCTCGAGAACCTTGACCTTCACGATCTGGCCTTCGCTCAGGTAGTCGGTCACCTTCTCGACGCGCTCGTGCGCGATCTGGCTGATGTGCAGCAGGCCGTCCTTGCCGGGCAGCAGGTTGACCAGCGCGCCGAAGTCCAGGATCTTGGTGATCGGGCCTTCGTAGACCTTGCCGATTTCGACTTCAGCGGTGATCTGCTCGATGCGCTTCTTGGCGAATTCGGCTTTTTCCGGATCGGTCGAGGCGATGGTGATGGTGCCGTCTTCGTCGATGTTGATCGTCGTGCCGGTTTCTTCCTGCAGGCCACGGATTACGGCGCCGCCCTTGCCGATCACGTCGCGGATCTTCTCGGGGTTGATCTTCAGCGTGGTCAGGCGCGGTGCGAACTGCGACACATCGGCCTTGGCCTCGCCCATCGCTTCTTGCATCTTGCCCAGGATGTGCATGCGCGCTTCCTTGGCCTGTGCCAGTGCGACCTGCATGATTTCCTTGGTGATGCCCTGGATCTTGATGTCCATCTGCAGCGCGGTGATGCCGTTGGTCGTGCCAGCCACCTTGAAGTCCATGTCGCCCAGGTGATCTTCGTCGCCCAGGATGTCGGTCAGCACCGCGAAGCGGTTGTCTTCCTTGATCAGGCCCATGGCGATACCGGCCACGTGCGCCTTCATGGGCACGCCGGCGTCCATCATCGAGAGGCAGCCGCCGCAGACCGAAGCCATCGACGAGGAGCCGTTCGACTCGGTGATTTCCGACACCACGCGGATGGTGTACGGGAACTCTTCCTTGGTCGGCAGCACGGCGACGAGCGCGCGCTTGGCCAGACGGCCGTGGCCCACTTCGCGGCGCTTGGTGGAGCCCATGCGGCCCACTTCACCGGTGGCGAAGGGAGGCATGTTGTAGTGGAACAGGAAGCGGTCTTCGTACTCGCCGGCCAGCGCGTCGATGCGCTGTGCGTCGCGCTCGGTGCCGAGCGTGGTGACGACCAGGCCCTGCGTCTCGCCGCGCGTGAACAGCGCCGAGCCGTGGGTGCGGGGCAGCACGGAGTTGCGGATTTCGATGGGGCGCACGGTGCGCGTGTCGCGGCCGTCGATGCGCGGCTCGCCTTGCAGGATCTGGCCGCGCACGATGCGCGATTCGATCGCGAACAGCAGGTCGCTGACCTTGCCGGCGTCGAACTCGGCGCCTTCGGCCTTCAGTGCCGTGAAGACGCTGGCATTGGCTTCGCGCAGGGCTTGCGTGCGGGCTTGCTTGCTGCGAATTTGATAGACGGCGCGCAGCTTTTCTTCGGCCAGGCCGTTGATCTTGGCGATGAAGTCTTCATCCTTGGCTTCAGGCACCCAGGTGCCTTCCTTGAGCCATTCCGGCTTGCCGGCGTCACGCACGAGGTCGTGGATCGCGTTGATCGCGATGTTGGCCTGCTCGTGACCAAACACCACGCCACCCAGCATGATTTCTTCGCTGAGTTGCTGGGCTTCGGATTCGACCATCAGCACGGCGGCTTGCGTGCCGGCGACGACGAGGTCCATCTGCGAATCCTTGCGGGCCGTGGGACCCGGATTCAGCACGTACTGGCCGTTGATGTAGCCCACGCGGGCGGCACCGATCGGGCCGCTGAACGGGATGCCGGAGATCGACAGGGCGGCGCTCACGCCGATCATGGCGGCGATGTCGGCGTCGACTTCAGGGTTCAGCGACACGGTGTGGATCACCACGTGCACTTCGTTCAGGAAACCTTCGGGGAACAGCGGGCGGATCGGACGGTCGATCAGGCGGCTGGTCAGCGTTTCGTGCTCGCTGGGCTTGGCTTCGCGCTTGAAGAAGCTGCCAGGGATCTTGCCGGCGGCGTAGGTCTTCTCGATGTAGTCGACGGTCAGCGGGAAGAAGTCTTGACCCGGCTTGGCGGTCTTGGAGGCGACCACGGTCGCCAGGATCACGGTGCCGTCGATGTCGACCAGCACGGCGCCGGTCGCCTGACGGGCGATTTCACCCGTTTCCATGACGACGGTCTTGTCGCCCCATTGGAAGGACTTGGTGATTTTGTTGAAGAGGCTCATTGTTGCTCCTATTTTGATAGCGAATCACACAGGATTCGCAAGGGGCGGAGGCTGCTCAGAACACGATGCCATTCCAGCGAAGCTCGGGGCGAACTTCATTGGAATGACACAGCTTCGCTCTGTTGGGCACTCCGAAAGTGGATCGCGAAGTAAAAAACGCCTGAGCTAGCGGACTAACCCAGGCGTTTTTTCATGCGATTCGAATTACTTGCGCAGACCCAGCTTGGCGATCAGCGCGGTGTAACGCTCGGCGTCCTTGGACTTGAGGTAGTCGAGCAGCTTGCGACGGCGGCTGACCATGCGCAGCAGGCCGCGACGACCGTGGTGGTCCTTGGCGTGCGTCTTGAAGTGAGGGGTCAGCTCGTTGATACGGGCGGTCAGCAGTGCGACTTGCACTTCGGGGCTGCCGGTGTCGTTGGCTGCACGGGCGTTGTCCTTGACAACTTCGGCCTTGATGGAGGCTGCGATCATGTTGAATTTCCTTGTTCCGGGATGTTTGACTTGCGGTGAGCACTGGAACTGCCCTCACCGTGCGCCTTGCGGCATGCAAAGCTTTGGGAGTATACATCGGCCGGCTTGACCGCTCCTTCCCGCCGTCTTCCGTCAAGTGAAACCAGCCCCACGGCCCCCAGCACGCAGGCCGCGCCGGCGACCTGGGCCCACCCCACCGCCTCCC
>NZ_JBWKXQ010000013.1:0-111668 GCF_059423125.1 Variovorax sp. GW531-E2
CGGGGGGAGGGGAGGGCGGTGGGCCTGCGATGGTGCAGGTTGGGAGGCAACTGTGTGCGCACCGCCGGATTGCAAGAGGCTGTTACTTGGTCGTGCGGCCCACGGGCTTGCGCACTTCGGGCGGCGCGGCCGGCAGCACGGCCGCATCGGCCGCGGCCTTGGGCGTGAAGATCTGGCGGATCAGCGCGAGCTTGGGCGCGACGCTCGCGTTGGTGGTCGCGAACTGCTGGGCGCGCTGGTATTCCTGGGCCGCCAGGCGCGCGTACACGTCGCCGAGGTTTTCGTGCGCGGTGGCGTAGTTGGGGCTGAGCTTGAGCGCGGTTTCGAGCGCGGCGCGGGCCTGGTCGAACTTGCTCTGCGACGCGTACAGCGCCGCGAGGTTGTTGTAGGGCTCGGGCAGTTCCGGGAAGTCCTGCGTGAGCTGCGTGAACGCGGTGATCGCGTCGGCGGTCTTGTTCTGCTCGGTGAGGATCACGCCGCGCAGGAAGCGCATCTGCGGGTCGCGCGGCTTGCCGGCGATGTAGGTGTCGGCCTTGGCCAGCGCCTCGGCGGACTTGCCCTGGCGCAGCAGGAGGTTGACGTCGTCGTAGTCGTTGGCGTGCGCGGCGAAGCCCCACAGACCGAAGAGCAGTGCAAAGGCGATGGGGAGTCTGGAGAACGCGGCGTGCTTCATGAAGCCTCGGCAGGATTGGGGGAGAGCGGGGGCCTGGAGAACACCCGGATGCTGCGCGGCGGCAGCCGTTTATACTGCGTCGCATTGTAGCCGAGGGGCCACGTCGAACCCCTCGTAGCCACGCCCCCCGTCACCCCTGAAATACACCGTTGTTCGCCCGTACCGCACGTGCGCGAATCAACGCTTTCCGAGTCCCATGAGTCTGCGCATCTACAACACGCTGTCGCGTGAATTGGAGGATTTCTCCCCCCTGCAACCTGGACAGGTTCGCATGTACGTGTGCGGCATGACCGTCTATGACCTGTGCCACATCGGCCACGCCCGCATGATGATGGCGTTCGACGTGGTGCAGCGCTGGCTGCGCGCCAGCGGCTATGCCGTGACCTACGTGCGCAACATCACCGACATCGACGACAAGATCATCGCCCGCGCGGTCCAGCGCGGCATCACCATCCGCGCGCTGACCGACGAGGTGATCGCGGCCATGCACGAGGACATCGGTGCGCTGCGCATCGAGCCGCCGACCATCGAGCCGCGCGCCACCGAATACGTGCCGCAGATGCTCGGCATCATCGAGACGCTGGAACGCAAGGGCCTGGCCTACCGCTCGGACAACGGCGACGTGAACTACGCCGTGCGCAAGTTCCCCGGCTACGGCAAGCTCTCGGGCAAGTCGCTCGACGAACTGCATGCGGGCGAACGCGTCGCGGTGCTCGACGGCAAGCAGGACCCGCTCGACTTCGTGCTCTGGAAATCCGCCAAGCCGACCGAGCCCGACGACGCCAAGTGGGACAGCCCCTTCGGCACCGGCCGTCCGGGCTGGCACATCGAGTGCTCGGCCATGAGCTGCGCCACGCTCGGCGAGACCTTCGACATCCACGGCGGCGGTGCCGACCTGCAGTTCCCGCACCACGAGAACGAAATTGCGCAAAGCGAAGGCGCCAACGGCAAGCCGCTGTCGCGCTTCTGGGTGCACAACGGCTTCGTGCGCGTGGACAACGAGAAGATGTCCAAGAGCCTGGGCAACTTCTTCACCATCCGCGAAGTGCTGCAGAAGTACGACGCCGAGAGCCTGCGTTTCTTCCTCGTGCGCACGCATTACCGCAGCGCGCTGAACTACAGCGACGCGCACCTCGACGACGCCCGCAACTCGCTCAAGCGCCTGTACACCGCGCTCGACCTGGTGGCGCCCGCGACCGTGGTCATCGACTGGACGCAGCCCCACGCGGAGCGTTTCAAGGCGGCGATGGACGAAGACTTCGGTACGCCCGAAGCCATCGCCGTGCTGTTCGAGCTGGCCGGCGAAGTCAACCGCACCAAGTCCGCAGACACCGCTGGCCTGCTCAAGGCGCTGGCCGGCACGCTGGGCTTGCTGCAAGGCGATCCGAAAGCGTTCCTGCAGGCGGGCACCACGCTCGACGAAGCCACCATCCAGGCGAAGATCGATGCACGCGCGGCGGCCAAGGCGGCGAAGAATTTCGCCGAAGCCGATCGCATCCGCCAGGAACTCCTCGAGCAGGGCATCGTGCTCAAGGATTCGCCCACGGGAACGACCTGGGCGGCTGCACAGTGAACGGAACGACGAACCCCGTACCCGCCACCCAGCAGACCAGCGTGCGCATCTACACGCCGGACTATTGGGAGGAAGCCTGCAAGCACCTGGCCAAGAAAGACCGCGTGATGAAGCGGCTCATTCCGAAGTTCGGCGAGGCCTGCCTCGAATCGCGCGGCGACGCCTTCACCACGCTGGCGCGCAGCATCGTGGGCCAGCAGATCTCGGTGAAGGCCGCGCAGTCGACCTGGGACAAGTTCGCGGCGCTGCCGCGCAAGCTGACGCCGGCCAACGTGCTCAAGCTCAAGGTCGACGACATGCGCGGCGCCGGGCTGTCGGCGCGCAAGATCGAGTACCTGGTCGACCTGGCCCTGCATTTCGATTCAGGCACCGTGCACGTCGACCGCTGGAAAGACATGTCGGACGAGCTCATCATCGAGGAGCTCGTGGCCATCCGCGGCATCAGCCGCTGGACCGCCGAGATGTTCCTCATCTTCCACCTGATGCGCCCGAACGTGCTGCCGGTCGACGACCAGGGCCTGCTCAATGGCATCAGCGTGAACTATTTTTCGGGCGACCCGGTCAGCCGCAGCGATGCCCGCGATGTCGCCGTGGCCTGGGCGCCGTATTGCAGCGTGGCGACTTGGTATATTTGGCGATCGCTGGACCCCGTGCCGGTCGTTTACTAAGGATCACCCCCAGGCTTCGCGCACTTCGTGTCGCTTCGCCAACCCCCTTCGAGGGGGCAACACCGCAGGCCCGGCAAAGCCGGTTCCTCGGTGTTTCTGGAATAAATGCAAAAGAGCCGGATGGCCGGTCAATTGATGAAATAAACAGGAGAAGACGTTGGCGAAACGAACCTTCCTCGACTTCGAGCAGCCCATTGCTGAACTCGAAACAAAGATCGAAGAACTGCGTTATGTACAGACCGAATCGGCGGTCGACATCTCGGAAGAAATCGATCAGCTCGGCAAGAAAAGCCAGCAACTCACCAAAGACATCTACAGCGACCTGACGCCCTGGCAGATCACCAAGATCGCGCGGCATCCGGAGCGCCCGTACACGCTCGACTACGTCAACGAAATCTTCACGGACTTCGTCGAGCTGCATGGCGACCGCCATTTCTCGGACGACCTGTCGATCGTCGGCGGCCTGGCGCGCTTCAATGGCGTGCCCTGCATGGTGCTCGGTCACCAGAAGGGCCGCGACACGAAGGAGCGCACCGCGCGCAACTTCGGCATGAGCAAGCCCGAGGGTTACCGCAAGGCGCTGCGTCTCATGAAGACGGCCGAGAAATTCAAGCTGCCGGTGTTCACCTTCGTCGATACGCCCGGCGCCTACCCCGGCATCGACGCCGAAGAGCGCGGCCAGTCGGAAGCCATCGGCCGCAACATCTTCGAGATGGCGCAGCTCGAGGTACCCATCATCGTCACCATCATCGGTGAAGGCGGTTCGGGCGGCGCGCTGGCCATTTCGGTCGGCGACCAGCTCGTGATGCTGCAGTACTCGATCTACTCGGTGATCAGCCCCGAAGGCTGCGCGTCCATTCTCTGGAAGACCAGCGACAAGGCGCAGGAAGCCGCAGATGCCCTGGGCATCACGGCGCACCGCCTGAAGGCGCTGGGCCTGGTCGACAAGATCGTCAACGAACCCGTCGGCGGCGCGCACCGCGACCATCGCCAGATGGCCGCGTTCCTCAAGCGCGCGCTCAACGACGCCTTCCGCCAGGTCAGCGACCTGAAGACGAAGGAACTGCTGGACCGCCGCTACGAGCGCCTGCAGAGCTACGGCCGGTTCAACGACACCAAGGCCGACAACAGCCGCTGAGCGGCTTTCCCTTTTCCATCATGAGCGAAGCCTTCGAACGCGCCATGGCCGCGTTCGAACCGGCGAGCCTGCCGCTGGCCGTCGGCTTCAGCGGCGGTGCGGATTCGACCGCCTTGCTCGCGGCCTGCGCGGCGCGATGGCCGGGGCAGGTGATCGCCTTCCATGTGCATCACGGCCTGCAGGCGGCGGCCGACGACTTCGAGCGGCAGTGCTCGCAGGTCTGCGAGCGGCTCGGTGTGCCGTTGGTGACGCACCGGGTCGATGCGCGGCATGCGCCGGGCGACAGCCCAGAGGATGCCGCGCGGCGCGCACGTTATGACGCGTATGCGGCCATGGCACGGGCCGACGGCGCGCGGCCCGCGGTGTCGTCCATCGCACTGGGGCACCATGCCGATGACCAGGTCGAGACGCTGCTGCTGGCGCTGTCGCGCGGCGCCGGCCTGCCGGGCTTGGCCGCGATGCCGGCGCATGCCGTGCGCGACGGATTGAACATCCACCGGCCGCTGCTCGCGGTGCCGGCGGCCGATATCCGGGACTGGCTTGCGCACAAGCAGTTGCCGTGGATCGAAGACCCGAGCAACGCCGACGCGCGCTACACGCGCAACCGCATCCGCGCCGTGCTGCTGCCTGCATTGGCAGAAGCCTTTCCGCAGTTCCGCGCTACCTTCGCGCGCAGCATTGGCCACGCGGCGCAGGCCCAGCAGCTGCTGGGCGAACTGGCCGCGCAGGACCTTGCCGCGGTGGGAGAGCCGCCGCAGATCCGGCCGCTGCAGGCGCTGTCCCGCGCGCGGCAGGCCAACGTGCTGCGCCACTGGCTCATGCAGTCGCACGGCTGCGCACCGAGCGCGGCGCAGCTCGACCAGCTGCTCGACCAGGTCCGCGCCTGCACCACGCGCGGCCACCGCATCCACCTCAAGGTGGGCGCGGGCTTCGCCGAGCGCAGGGGAGAGCGGCTGCATTGGTACAATGCCCCGCCCTCGCTGAAGACTTCGCTCTGACGGCTTGCAGGGCGCCGCTTTCCAGGCGGCCCTTTATCTTTCTCTGATTTCATCCATGGCATTGATCGTTCACAAATACGGCGGCACGTCGATGGGCTCGACCGAGCGCATCCGCAATGTCGCCAAGCGCGTCGCCAAATGGGCGCGTGCGGGTCACCAGATGATCGTGGTGCCCAGCGCCATGAGCGGCGAAACCAACCGCCTGCTCGGTCTTGCCAAGGAGCTCTCCCCGGGCAAACCCGGCGTGGCCTATCACCGCGAACTCGACATGCTCGCCTCCACCGGCGAACAGGCGTCGTCGGCACTGCTGGCCATGGCGCTGCAGGCCGAGGGCGTGGAGTCTGTGAGCTACGCGGGCTGGCAGGTGTCGGTGCGCACCGACAACTCGTACACCAAGGCCCGCATCGAGAGCATCGACGACGCCAAGGTGCGTGCCGACCTCGCAGCCGGTCGCGTGGTGGTCATCACCGGCTTCCAGGGTGTGGACGACGAGGGCAACATCACCACGCTGGGTCGTGGCGGCAGCGACACCTCGGCCGTGGCCATCGCGGCGGCCATGAAGGCCAGCGAGTGCCTGATCTACACCGACGTCGACGGCGTCTACACCACCGACCCGCGCGTCGAGCCCGATGCGCGCCGCCTGACCACCGTGAGCTTCGAAGAGATGCTCGAGATGGCCAGCCTCGGCTCCAAGGTGCTGCAAATCCGCTCGGTGGAATTCGCTGGCAAGTACAAGGTGCCGCTGCGTGTGCTTTCGAGCTTCACCGCATGGGACATCGACATCAATGAAGAGGCCAAGTCCGGCACGCTGATCACTTTCGAGGAAGACGAAAACATGGAACAAGCCGTCGTATCCGGCATCGCATTCAATCGCGACGAAGCCAAGATCTCGGTGCTCGGCGTGCCCGACAAGCCGGGCATCGCGTATCACATCCTCGGTGCCGTGGCAGATGCCAACATCGAAGTCGACGTGATCATCCAGAACCTCAGCAAGGACGGCAAGACCGACTTCAGCTTCACCGTGCATCGCAACGAGTTCGCGCGCACGGTCGAACTGCTCGAGTCGAAGGTGATGCCCTCGCTGGGCGCCACCGAAATCGTGGGCGACACCAAGATCTGCAAGGTCAGCATCGTGGGCATCGGCATGCGCAGCCACGTGGGTGTGGCGAGCAAGATGTTCCGTGTGTTGAGCGAAGAGGGCATCAACATCCAGATGATCTCGACCAGCGAAATCAAGACCTCGGTCGTGATCGACGAAAAATATATGGAATTGGCGGTGCGCGCACTGCATAAAGCGTTCGATCTGGACCAACCGAGCGCTTAAGTAATGGCATAATTGCGGTTGCTTTCAGGAACTGTGACCGAGTGGCCGAAGGTGCTCCCCTGCTAAGGGAGTATGGGGTGTAGAGCCTCATCGAGGGTTCGAATCCCTCCGGTTCCGCCAGGATTGGCTTCCTGATCACCTTGCAGTGATCAAACAGCCCAAAAGAGCCCCGCCAGTCGGGGCTTTTTTGCGTCTGCTCGCAATGCGTGGCGGCCTGCCGAAAAGGCGAGGCGATGTCTTCAGGACGGCTGCGGTTCGAGCGCGGACAGCGTCGCGATCGGCGCTGTGCCCACATGCAGTTCGCAAGGATCGCAAGGCACCGCAATCTGCCGGCCGTCGAAGCGCACCCGCACATGCGGATAGGTCGCTCCGGTGATGGTGCCGAGCCGGCCTTCGCAGACGACGCGATCGCCGCGACGGAACGACCGGCCGAACCGGAGCTTGATTTTTTCAAAACTCATTTCAATGTCTCCTGGGTGTGCATCCGATGCTCAGCGCACCGGGTCGGGTTCGAGCGGTGGCCGCACGAGGGTCGCGGCCGTGTCCTGGAGGATCAGCGCGTGATCCGGGTCGTGGCCGAGGTAGGGGCTGGTCAGCAACTGGCCGATCAGCCGGTCGAAGTGGAACCGGACCTTGGCCGGCTCGGGGTGCGCGGCGTACAGCGCGCGCAGCATCGAGACGACGGCGCTGGTCTGCGTGGTCAGGACCTCCATGGAACCCAGGCGGCCCGCCGCTTCGAAAACTGCTTGTTGATCTGAGGGGGGCATCCGGGCCTCCTTTTTGGGGCGTTGGCATGTCCAACGCAAAAAGAGGCTGAAAGGCTTACTTCGAGAGGGATCGCTCCCCAGAATTGGTGATGTACCGCCTTCGATTTGTGACTTATTTCACGAATTTCGACTCACTGCCGCTGGGCAGGCGCAGACCCCAACACCTCGGCCAGCACCCGCAAGGCGTCGGTCGCCAGGTCCGCAAAGCGCACCGAACAGGCCAGCATGAGGTTCAGCGGCAGCCCAAAATCTTCGATCAGCGTGCCCTCGGGGTCGCGCAGGCTGCCGTCCGGGTCGCGGCCGACGACGCCCGCCGTGGCGGCGCGCTGCGCATAGGTGCCCGGCGGAACGCCGTAGGCGGCCACCGGAAGGCCCAGGGCAATGGCCACGCCGACCTCGAACACCGTGCCCGAGTCGGGCTCCAGCCCGCGAAACGGCGCGAGGTTGGCAATGACGCCATCCGCCAACCGCAGCAGCTTCATGTTTTCTTCGTAGATCCGGCGCGCGGGGTCGGGGCCAGCCGCCTTGCCGTCGAACGGCGGCACGGCCGTCATGCCGAGCGCGTCGCAGGCCAGTGCCAGCGCGGCAAAGTACTGCGCGGCGTCGGGCCGGAACACGTCGGGGCCGGCAAGGTAGACCCGTGGACGCGTGGAAGAGGAGGGCATCTGTCGAGTATGCGACCGCCCCCGGCCAGCGCCAACGGGAAGGGCTGCGGCCCGGCTGGTTACTTCTTCATCGCCTTGACTTCGGCCATGCCCTTGCTTTCATCGGCCTTGCCCTGCTTCACGCAGGTCGACTTGGCCTCGCCCTTCTGGTCGTCGCATTTTTCCTTGGCGATGCTGTAGGCGACTTCCACCTTGGCTTCGGCCACCTTGCGGGCATTGCCGTCGCTGGGCTTCATCTTCTGGTCGAGCTCGGCCTTGGCGATCTTTTCCTTGCCCTTGGCTTCCTCGACGCAGACGTCCTTGGCGTTGTCCTTCATGGCATCGCAAGCGGCGCGGTCGGTCTTGTAGTCGGCCGAGATCTTGTCGCGGGCCGCCTTGTATTCGGCGACCGCCGGGTCGACCGTGGCCGCCGGCGGCGGGTTCACTTGCGCCTGCGCCGACACGGCCGTGAGACAGGACACGGCAACGGCGCACATCCACATGAGCTTTCTTTGCATGGTCATCTCCTTGAAGGCGCCGGCGGTTGCCTCGTTGCGACAAGCGCAAGAGAACCGGCGCCCGAAAACCATCCTAGGAACCGACGGCGCGACAGCGGTAGGACGCCTCGCGAAGCCGCCGTCAGCGCATGCTGACGCTCAGTGGCCTTCCGTTGTAGCCTGCGCGCGCATCTCGCTGCGCAGGGCCCGCTGTCCCGAGGCCAGGGCGAGCTCGTAGCTCTCGACCGGGTCGAAGGCGCAGCGAAGGACGGTGGGATGCGCACCGTCGGTGTCGGTTTCGAGCAGCCGCCAGACAAAGGATCCGGGCGCCGGCTCGTCGATGATGAGTTCGATCGGATGTGTCATGGCCCCACCATGTCCGCTCGCATGGCGCCTGTCTGTAGGCGAAGGCCGACCGATGCCGCGCCGCGTCGTCAGAACCCCCAGATCTGGTGATGGCCGCAGCGCCGCCGCGAGGGGACACTGCAGCCTCGCGCGCGAAGCCTGGGTGATGATTCGGGCATGCTTCCCACCTTGTCCGAACCGTCCTGATGTCCGCTTTCTCTCCCCAGCCCGAAGGTCCGGCGATGACGCCGCCGCCCAGCCCCGATCTGCCGGCGCCCGTGCTCATCGTCGAGGACGACGCGCTGATGCAGCGGCGCATCGTCGACATCCTGGCCCAGCTGGGCTATGCCCGCGAGGTGCTGGTTCTGGCGGGTACGCTGGCCGATGCCCGCGTCGAACTCGCGCGGCAGCCGTTTGCGCTGGTGCTCGTCGACCTGGGCCTGCCCGACGGCAACGGCGTGGAGCTGATCACTCAGATGAGTGCATCGATGAATGCGGATGACGGCCCCGGCATCCTTGTGATCTCCGCCTGGAGCACCGACGACCTGATCCTCAACGCGCTGCGCGCCGGCGCCACCGGCTACGTGCTCAAGGAGCGCGACGACCTGGAGCTGCTGCTGTCGATCCGCAGCGTGCTGCGCGGCGGGGCGCCGATCGATCCGTTCATCGCGCGGCGCATCCTCGATCTGACGCAAGCGCCGCCGGCCACGCCGGGGCGCGTCGGCGAAGATGTGCTGACCGCGCGCGAACTGCAGATCCTCCAGCTGGTTGCCGAAGGCCTGACCAACCGCGAGATAGCCGAGCAGATTTTCCTGTCGCGGCACACCGTCGAATGCCACATCAAGAACATCTACCGCAAGCTCACCGTTTCCTCGCGCACGCGCGCCGTTTTCGCAGCGCGTTCGCGTGGCTTGCTGGCCTGAGCCTGTGGTGGTTGTTCGCGCACGCGGCTGCGGCGGCCGAGGCGTGCGCACCGCACATCGACAGCGTGCGGGCCGTGCGCGCCACCGCCGGCGCGGGGCCTGAAGCACCGCCGCCCATCGACGGCTGGCAGCCGGTGACGCTGCCCGACCACTGGGCCTCGCGCTGGTCCGGCTTCGAGGGCATCGTGTGGTACCGCATCGACTGGCAGCGCCCCTGCGCGGGCCGCGACGACGCGCCGCAGCTGGGCGTGGCCTTCGACTACCTGAGCATGGCCGGCGCGATCTCGCTGAACGACAACCTGCTCTGGCGCGACGCCAGCCTGGTCGAACCGCTGAGCCGCAGCTGGAACACGCCGCGCGTCTTCTTCCTGCCGGCCGCCGCGCTGAACCCAGGCGCCAACACGCTGTGGGTGCAGGTGGTGGGCGGCAGCATGTACGGCTCGGGGCTGGGCCGCGTGGTGCTCGGCCCGGCGGACGCGGCGGTGGCGTACCACGACGAGCGCCGCCTGTTCGCGCGCGTGCTGCCCGCGGTCAATCTCGTCATCTCGATCACACTGGGTTGTTTCTTCCTCGTGCTGTGGCTCATGCGCCGGCAAGAGGTCGCCTACGGCTGGTACGCGCTCAGCGCCATCGCCTGGCTGGTGTTCGCGAGCAACACCGTGGTCAGCACCTTGCCGTGGCCGTTCGCCTCCACCGACGCCTGGTCGCGCTGGATCACGGCCTGGATGGTCCTGTACGTGAGCTGCTTCTGCATGTTCATGTGGCACTTCGGCGGCCAGCGCTTTCCGCGGCTGAGCCGCGCGCTGTGGGCGGTGGCTGCGCTGGCCGTGGCGGCGATCGCGCTGCTGCCGCAGCCTGCGCTGTCGGTCGCGACGCTGGCGGTGTTCATCGTGTATTCGCTGCTCTTCATGGCCGTGTGCGTGCAGTTCATCTTGCGCGCGCTCGACACGAAGAAGACCGAGCACCTGCTGCTGGCCCTGTGCGCCTTCGGCTTCCTGGTGGCCGCGGTGCACGACGCGCTGATGATCCTGCGCGTCATCGATGACCGCTTCGGCTACACCGTGGTCACGGCGCCGCTGATCATGATCGGCATGTCGCTCATCTTGGCGGGCGGCTTCACGCGCAGCCTGCGCCGTGTCGAGAGCTTCAACGACGATCTCGCGCGCGAAGTGCGCGGGGCGCGCACCGAGTTGGCCGACACGCTCAGCCGCGAGCATCGGCTCGAACTCGACAACGTGCGGCTGCACGAGCGCCTGAGCGTGGCGCACGACCTGCACGACGGCCTGGGCAGTTCGCTGGTGCGCTCGATCGCGCTGGTGGAGCAGTCGGGCGAGGCGCTGCAGCGGCCGCAGTACCTGTCGATGTTCAAGTCGCTGCGCGACGACCTGCGCCAGATCATCGACACCCACAGCGGTGGCGCGGCCCCGGTGGCCGCCACGCCCACGCAATGGCTGGCACCCATGCGCCACCGCTTCGGCCGCCTGTTCGAGGAGATGGGCGTGCGCAGCCACTGGCAGACGCCTGCGGCCTGGCCCTGCGCGCTGTCCGCGCGCCAGGTGCTGGGTCTCACGCGCCTGCTCGAGGAGGCGCTGGCCAACGTGGTGAAGCACAGCCGCGCGCGGACCCTGCGCGTGCAGCTGCTGGCCGACGGCGAGGCGGGCGTGCTGCTGAGCGTCGAGGACGACGGCGTGGGCTTCGATGCGGTGACGGTCGCCTCATCGATCGGCGGGCTGGGCCTGCGCAGCATGCAGGCGCGCATGGCACGCATCGGCGGCACGCTGCAGATCGATGCGGACGATGGGGGCACGCGGTTGGCGGCGAGGGTGCAGGCGCCCGTGATGGGCGCTGGCAGCAGCTGAGGCGCGCTGCGCGCGTGATCAGCGCGCCTTGCGGAACGCGCGCACCTCGGGCGCCGGGTGGTCTTCGATGTGCTGCAGCAGGAAGTCGAGAAACTCCTGCGCCGACGGCGAGAGCCCCCGGTC
Organism: Variovorax sp. GW531-E2; assembly: GCF_059423125.1. Taxonomy (NCBI): domain Bacteria; kingdom Pseudomonadati; phylum Pseudomonadota; class Betaproteobacteria; order Burkholderiales; family Comamonadaceae; genus Variovorax; species Variovorax sp. GW531-E2. The sequence goes on from NZ_JBWKXQ010000013.1 coordinate 11,533, forward strand.
CTTGTTGAGCCACACCTGGAACTTGCGGCTGAGCACGGGCGTGACGAGCGGGCGGAACTCGAGCTTCTGACGCTGCAGCAACTCGCCGGCATACGGCAGGCAGGTGGTCACGCCCAGTCCGTGCTCGACCATGCTCAAGGCCGTCGTCAGGAAGGCGACTTCATGCGTCGGGCTGAACTCCAGCCGGCCCGGCGACGCATACAGCTCGGCGCTGAGCAGCTGCGTGTACTCGCCCTGCAGCGAGATCACGGGGTAGCGGACCAGGTCGCTCCACGCGACCCGCTGCTTCTTTGTGAGCGGATGCCCCGGGGGCAGCACCGCCAGAAAGGGCAGGGTGAAGAGCGTGCGCGCCACGACGTTGGCAGGGGCGTCGCGCTCGGGGCCGATGGCCAGGTCCACGTCGCCGTTGATGAGCCGGCCCAGCACGCTTTCGACCATCGAGTCCTGCAGGCGCACGCGGATGCCGGGGTACTTCCGGGCGAAGGCGGCCATGATTTCCGGCATGACCGTGCACGCCATCACCTGCGGCACCGCGATGCGCACGGTGCCGGTGCGCAGCTCGCGCAGGTCGGACACCGCATCGAGCGCCATGCCCAGGTCCTGGAGGATGCGCTCGGCCATCGGCAGGAACACCTCGCCCGCGCTGGAAAGCTGCAGCTTGCGCGTCGTGCGGTGAAGCATCTGCACGCCCAGGTTCGATTCCAGGTCCTTGATGAGGCCGCTCAGTGCCGACTGCGTGATGTGCAGCCGCAGGGCGGCCTCGGTCACGCTGCCGGCGCGGGCCACCGCGATGAAGGCGCGCAGTTGGCGCAACGTGACATTCATCGGTTTGTCCGATAAGTGGGAAAGAAATATCTGATTGAACCATGAATGAAGCTCGCATCCAATCGCAGCGCCATCACAACAACCACTGCCAGGAGACATCGTTCATGCCCGTTTCTCATCGCCTTGCGCGCCGCGGTTTTCTTTCGCTCGCGGCCGCTGCCCTTGCTTTCGCGGGGGCTCCCGCGCAAGCGCAGGCGCAGGCCTTTCCGTCCAAGCCGATCAAGTGGATCGTCGGCTACCCCGCCGGCGGCGGCAGCGACTTCCTGGCCCGCACCATCGGCGCGCAGATGTCGGTCCAGGCTGGCCAGCCGGTGATCGTCGACAACCGCGCCGGTGCCGGCGCCATCATCGGCGCCGAGGTCACGGCCCGGTCGCCGGGCGACGGCTACACCGTGTTCACGGCCGACAACGGCGTGCTCGTGTACAACCCCGCGCTCTACAAGAAGCTGCCCTACGCCGTCGACCGCGACTTCGCGATGCTCGGCCTGATGGCCCGCACGCCGTTGGTCCTGGTGGCGGCGCCCTCGACGAACCTCAAGACCATCGGCGCCCTGATGGAGCAACTGAAAAGCAAGCCGGGCACGCTGTCATACGCCTCGCCGGGCAACGGGAGCCCGCACCACCTGGCGATGGAGCTGTTTTTGAGCCGCAGCGGCCTGTCGACCATGCACGTGCCGTACCGCGGCGCCGCACCTGCGCTGCAGGACGTGATGGGCGGGCAGGTGCCGTTGATGGTGGTGGACACCTCGTCGGGGCTCAGCGCCATCCAGTCGGGCAAGGTCATTCCGCTGATGGCGTTCAGCGCCAAGCGCCTGCCGATCCTGCCCGCCGTGCCCACGGTGGGCGAGCAGGGCTTCAAGGACTCGGAAGCCTACGCGTGGCAAGGGCTGGTGGTGCCCGCCAGCACGCCCGCCGCGATCCAGGAGCGCCTTTCGAAGGAGATGCAGGCGGCGGTGGGCAACGAGAGCGTGCGCAAGAAGCTGCAGGAAGGCGGCTGGGAGCCGGTGCCGAGCGACAGCGTGCTGATGAAGACCTATGCCTTCGCCGAGACGAAGAAGTGGCACGCGTTGATCCGTGAGCGCGGCATCTCGCTGGACTGAAGACGCCGCCTCGTGAGGAGGCGGGCCGCGGCGCACCGGCGGTGTTGTAGCCTGTCGCCCCATGGATTCCCTCATCGCCGCCTCCGCGCGCGCGCTCGCTGCCGGCGACGCGCTGGGTGCCCTCAAGCGCGTGGCCCTGCGCGACGACCCGCCGGCGCTCGCGCTGCGCGGCATCGCCATGGCCCAGCTGGGCGAGCACCCGCGTGCGCGCGAGCTGCTGCGGCGTGCCGCGAGCGGCTTCGGCGCGCACGAAGAACTGGCGCGCGCACGTTGCGTCGTCGCCGAGGCCGAGGTGGCACTCGCGATGCGCGACCTGGGCGGTTCGCCGCGCGCGCTGATCGCGGCGGCGGCCACGCTCGAGGCGCGCGACGACGTGGCCAATGCGCTGCAGGCGCGGCTCATCGCGGCGCGCCGGTTGCTGCTGCTCGGCCGGCTCGACGAGGCCGCCGCCGCGCTGTCGCTGCTCGACGGGCACAGCCTGCCGCCGTTGCTGTCGGCGGTGGCCGAGTTGGCATCGGCCGAGCTGGCCTTGCGTTCGCTGCGCACCGCCGCGGCACGCGCGGCGCTCGACCGCGCGCACGATGCGGCCTGGCGTGCGCGCGTGCCGGCGCTGCTGGCCGAGGTGGCGGAAGCGCGCGGCGCGCTCGAACGTCCCGCCGCACGGCGCATCGCTGCCGGCGGTGAACAGGCCCTGCGCCTCGATGAGGTCGAGGCGCTGCTCGCGTCCGATGCGCTCGTCGTCGATGCCTGCCGCCGCGGTGTCGGGGGCGGCGACACCTGGCGTTCGCTCGCGCGCCGGCCCGTGTTGTTCTCGCTGGCTCGCGCGCTGGCCGCGGCCTGGCCCGGCGATGTCGACCGCGACGTGCTGATCGCCGACGCCTTCCGCACCCGCGACCCCGACGAGACGCACCGCGCGCGCCTGCGCGTCGAGATCGGCCGCCTGCGCGCGCTCGTCAAGCCGATGGCGCGCATCGAGGCCACGCCGCAGGGCTTCATCCTCCAACCTCTGGATGCGCGTCCGGTCGTGGTGCTGGCACCGCCCATCGATGGCGAGCAGGCTTCGCTGGTGGCGCTGCTGTCCGACGGCGCGGCCTGGTCGACCTCGGCGCTTGCGCTGGCCTTGGGCGCGAGCCAGCGCACGGTGCAGCGCGCGCTGGCCGAGCTCGAGGCCGAGAGGCGTGTGCGTGCCATCGGGCAGGCCAGGGCGCGCCGCTGGCTGGCCCCGCCGCTGGCGGGATTCACGACGATCTTGTTACTCCCCGCCGCGCTGCCGATTGAATAGAGTCGGGCTCATGCGCTACCCCCTGTGGCGCACCTACAGGAGCCCACCATGAGCAGCAGCAGTCAGAGCAAGAAGGCAGGCAAGGACCGTTTCGAAGGCGCGGTGCAGGCCGCGCAGATCGTGCGCGAGTACGGACCGTTCGAGGGCGTGGAGCGCATCCACGGCGTGACGCACGACGGCCACCAGGTGTGGGCCGCCACCGGCGGGCAACTGGTCGCCTTCGACCCCGCGAGCGGCGAAGCCACGCGCCGCATCGACGTCGCCTGCGACGCCGGCACCGCCTTCGACGGCACCTGCTTCTATCAGATCGTCGAGGCGCGCATCGACAAGATCGACGCCGCCACCGGCAAGGTGCTGGCCTCGATTCCCGCGCCCGGCAACGGCTCCGACTCGGGCCTCACCTGGGCCGAAGGCAGCCTCTGGGTGGGCGAGTACCGTGACCGCAAGATCCACCAGATCGACCCGGCGACCGGTGCGATCCGCCGCACCATCGAATCGAACCGCTTCGTCACCGGCGTGACCTGGGTCGACGGCGAACTCTGGCACGGCACCTGGGAAGGCGACCAGAGCGACATCCGCCGCATCGACCCCGCCAGCGGCGACGTGATCGCGCGGCTGGAAATGCCCAGCGGCGTCGGCGTGAGCGGCCTGGAGTCCGACGGCGCGGGGCTCTTCTACGCCGGCGACGGCCGGGCCAGCAAGGTCCGCGCGGTGCGGCGCCCGAAGACGGCCACGGCCTGAACGAAACGCAAGCCAAGGAGCACACACCATGAACACCCCAGTGAATCACCCCGTCGTGACCCCCGAGCGCTGGATCGACGCGCGCAAATCACTGCTGGCGCGCGAGAAGGAACTGACCCAGCTGCGCGACCGGATCGCCGAAGAGCGCCGCGCGCTGCCGTGGACGCGCGTCGAGAAGGCCTATGTCTTCGACACGCCCCAGGGCCGCCGCCCGCTCGCCGACCTGTTCGAAGGCCGCCGCCAGCTGCTGGTGCAGCACTTCATGTTCGGCCCCGACTGGGAGCAGGGCTGCCAGAGCTGCTCGTTCATGGCCGACCATTCCGACGGCATGCGCGTGCACCTCGCGCACCGCGACGTCACGCTGGTGGCCGTGTCGCGTGCGCCGCTGGCCCGCATCGAGGCTTTCCGCCGTCGCATGGGCTGGCAGTTCGCCTGGGTCTCGTCGCACGACAACGACTTCAACCACGACTTCGGCGTGAGCTTCACGCCCGACGAAATGGCCAGCGGCGCCGTTGCCTACAACTACGTGAAGCAGCCGTTCCCGAGCGAGGAGGCACCCGGCGTCAGCGTGTTCTTCAAGGACGACGCCGGCGACGTGTTCCACACCTACTCGACCTACGGTCGCGGCGTGGAAGTGATGATGGGCACCTACAACATGCTCGACCTCGTGCCCAAGGGCCGCGACGAGCACAACCCGTCCTACGCGATGGACTGGATCCGTCACCACGACCGCTACGAGCCCGCGCCCGTTGCGACGGCGGGTGGTTGCTGCCACGCGCAGTCCTAAGAAAAACGCGCGACCTGGCGTGCCGATCGGTCCGCACCATGGCAAGCCTCTGGCCCTGGCTGGCGGTGGCGGGAATGGGCGTCCTGCACGGCCTGAACCCCACCACCGGCTGGATGTTCGCCGCCGCGTGGGGCCTGCGCTCGCACGACCGGGCGCAGGCGCTGCGGGCGCTGTGGCCGATCGGCGTCGGGCACGTCGCCTCGGTGGTGTTCGTGGTCGTTGGGGTGGCCTTCGGCCTGTCGATGGACCGGGGCCTGCTGCAGTGGCTGGCCGGTGGGTTGTTCGCGGTGGTCGTGCTCGTTCACCTGTCGGGCCGCTTGCCCGCCATGGCGCGTGCGCCGGCGGGGCATGCGGGACTGGCGCTGTGGTCTTTCATGATGTCCACCGCGCACGGTGCCGGGCTGATGCTGGTGCCGGCGCTGATCCCGCTTTGCATGGGCGATGCAGCGAAGGGCGCGACGAGTGGCTCGCTCGTGCTGGCGTTCGCGGCCGTCGCGCTCCACACGGCGGCGATGCTGGCCACCACCGGGCTGATGGCCGTCGGCGCCGGGGCGGGCGTGGGCTGGCTGCGGCGCTTCACACGGCGATCACCTGCGATGCCGCACTGAACGCGCGATGCGCGCAAAGCGCATAAGCAAACGCGAAAACCGGCGTTCCATTCGAGCCGCCTGCGGCGCAACACTCGAAGGCTCTCGACCCCACAGGCCTTCGGATGCCCGGTACCTTCACTTCCCCGCGCAAGCGGCTCGGCTTCTTCAGCCGGCTGCTCGACGATGCCCCCGCCGCCGAGCGCTATCGCCTCGTCACCGCGCAGATCGCCCATGCCGAGGCTTTCGGCTTCGATTCCGCCTGGGTGGCGCAGCACCATTTCCATGAACACGAGGGCGGCCTGCCGTCGCCCTTCGTCTTCCTCGCGCACGTGGCCTCACGCACGCGGCGCATCCGCCTGGGCACGGGCATCGTCACGCTGCCGCTGGAGAACGCGGTGCGCACGGCCGAAGATGCGATCGTGCTGGACCTGCTCTCGGGCGGTCGGCTCGAAGTGGGCGTCGGCACGGGCGGCACGCCCGCGTCCTTCGCGGCCTTCGGGCTGGACAGCGACGACCGCGCGGCGCTGTTCGAACGGCAGCTCGCCACGGTGCGCGACGCCTGGGCCGGCCGGCCGCTGCCCGGCGGCGACACGCTGTACCCGGCGGGCGCGCAACTGCTCGGCCGGCTCTGGCAGGCCACGTTCTCGGTGAGTGGCGGCACGCGCGCGGGCACGGCCGGCGACGGGCTGATGCTCTCGCGCACGCAGCCGCGTACCGCGCAGGCGCCCGATGCATCGCTGGCCGACCTGCAGGACCCGATCATCGACGCCTACCTGGCCGCGCTGCCGCCGGGGCGCACACCGCGCATCGTGGGCTCGCGCAGCGTGTTCGTGGCGGACACCCGCAAGGAGGCGCTGCGCCTGGCCGAGACCGGGCTGCGCCGCGCGGTGGTGCAGGCCGCCGTCACGGGGCAGATCGGCCTGGCCGACCGCGTCCGCGCCGATGCGCCGCTTGAACAGCTGATCGCCGCGTACGACGTGCATGTCGGCGCGCCCGACGACGTGATCGCCTCGCTGCGCGCCGACCGCACGCTCGCACGCGTGACCGACCTCGTGTGCCAGGTGCATTCGGTCGATCCGCCGCACGCGGCCATCCTGCGTTCCATCGAACTGACCGCCACGGTCGTCGCTCCGGCCCTGGGCTGGGCGCGCGACACGGGCGTGCCGGACCTTCAATCGCTTGCGCTTCTCTAGGCTGTTGTCTCCATGAATGCCGTTGTTTCTTCTTCTCCCGTTCCCGAGGCTGTCGACGTGATCGACCAGCTGGTGGGCATCGCGCCCGGCAGTGCGCTCGACCGCTTGCGCGCGCAGCGCGAGCAGGCGCGCACGCAGGCGCAGCAGAGCTACCTGGCGCTGTTCGCGCCGGCCGAGCCCGTGGCCGGCCACTTCGAGATCGCAGACCGTTTCGCCGTCGCGGCCTTCGTCGCCGGATTGCACGGGCAACCCGACGTGGCGCGCTTCTATGCCGAAGCCTTGGCGGGGCAGGGCGTGGCGAGGGCCGTCGAGGCCGAGGTCACACGCGGTGCCACGCAAGGGCCGTATGGCCACTATCCGGAAGGTCCGCTGAGCGTGGAAGACGAGGCCGGCCCGGTCTATGCCGTCGATGCGGCGCAGCGCGCGGTGCTGGGCGAACGGTTGTCGGCCGGCCTTGCACACGCGCACCTGCTGGTCTTCCACCCGCGCGACGCCAGCCCGGCGGCACTTCAGGCGCTGCTCGACGCGGGATGGCGCACCACGGAGATCGTCACCTTGTCGCAGCTGGTGGCGTTCCTCGCGTTCCAGATCCGCGTCGTCATCGGCCTGCGTGCGCTGGCCACCCCTTCTGCATGAGCGTCCCATGAGCACTGAATCGACCCTGACCCATCCCGGCAACACGCACCCGCGCAGCTTCACGCAGGCGCAGCTCGAATGGCTGCCCTGGCTCGAACCGCTGCCGGAAGACGAGCTGACCGAGCGCCACTACGCGGGCCTCGTCGACGCCTCGCGCGCCAAGTCGCCGTACTTCCGCCTGCTGGCGCGCGACCCGGACATCCTCGGCGCGCGCACGCGCACCGACAAGGACATCTTCTACAACCCCGACGCCGGCCTGCCGCGCGCCGAGCGCGAGCTCTCGGCCGCCGCGGCCTCGCGCTTCAACGGCTGCATCTACTGCGCCTCGGTGCATGCGCGCTTCGCCTCGCATTTCTCGCAGCGCACGGACGACGTGCAGCGCCTGCTCGACGAGGGCGTGCAGGCCGACCTGGGCGCGCGCTGGAATGCGATCGTGCAGGCGTCGGTCGCGCTGTCGGCCACGCCATCGACCTTCGGGCCTGCGCACGTCGATGCCTTGCGCGCGCAGGGGCTGGACGACCTGGCGATTGCCGACGTCGTGCATGGCGCGGCCTTCTTCAACTGGGCCAACCGCCTGATGCTCTCGCTGGGCGAACCGCAGGCGCCTGCTGCCGCGTAGGCCCGCGCGGCCGCGCGCAGATTTGTTGCGGCGGCAAGTGAGCGGGATCACAGTCGGGCGTGCGGCGTGCCCGTGGGTCGGCACGATGACCCGCATGCACACCGACGCTCCTGGGTACGCAACGACACGCCACGGCCGCGCGCCCGGCCCGGCATTCGGCAATCCTTTCCTCCGCTGCCGATGCGGACTGGCCGGCCTGGAACGCATCCACCGGCGGTCGTGGATGAAGTTCCTGCCCGGCCTGCGCTTCTATCGCTGCAGCAGTTGCGGCAAGCCGCAACTGGCGCCGAAGCGCGCGGTGCGCGACGCGGTCATTGCGCACAGGAGCGAGCAACAGAACCAGCGTTAGCTGGTGTGGTGTCCCGCAAATAACTGGGCATGAAATCGCGCTTTTCACGCCAGGGCGGCGTTGCAAATCCTCGCCAGGACGCTGCTGGCGCTCAGGCGTCGTCGTCCGACGTCTTCGCCTGCAACTGCTGCTGGCGTTCGGCAATCGCCATGTCGCGCGCCACCTCGTAGCCGAGCGTGCGCACCGAGAACGAGCGGCTCACGCTGCCCTTGCCCGCCGAGTAGGTGATCGCCACCCAGTAGCCGGGATGGCCCGCGCGCGGCGTCTTGAATTGCACGCCGCTGACGCCGCTTGTGTTGTTGCGTCGCACGATCTCCGACTTCGAGCGCTTGGGCGGCAGCGCCGCTTCGTCGTCGGGCGGTGGGCGCCGGCGGATGGCTTCTTCGGCGGGGTGCAGCCGCGCGAGGCCGACCATGCGGCCGAGCTGGCGTTGCCGCTCGCCGATGGCATGTGCGCGGGCCGCGGGGCCCCAGTCGGCGAGGTCGAATTCGGCGCGCAGGATCTCCTCGTTGCCCAGGTAGGTCTTGGCCAGCCAGGCCACCGGCTTGCCTTGCGCTGACAAGCGGCTGAAGACGCCGGGCTCGCCCGTCTTGTTGTTGCTGCGCAGGGTCTGCGCGCGGTCCTTGCGCGCGACCGGCGGATGCTCCTTCACGATGGTGTCACGCCAGGCCTGGGCGCGTCGCAGCGCCTGCTGGGGGCCGCCGTAGCTGGCGTGGCCGAAGAGGCGCGCGTAGCGCACGCCGTTTCGCACGAGCGACACCTCGAAGCCCCACGGGCGGGGCGAAATGCCATACATGTCGACGGGGTTCGGAATTCCTTTGGGCATCGTCGGTGCTGTCCTTGTTGCAGTCAGGGCAGGTGAAGGCGGCGCGTCATGGCGCTTCGGGGCTGTCGCCGTTCCAGGCGCAGAGCTCGTCGGAGAGCTCGTGGGCCTGCGGCGGCAGGCTGCCGAAATCGGTCGAGGCGAAGGTCGGCGGCACGTGCACGCCCTGGTCGTCGCGGCGCACCAGCCCGCGGCTTTCCATGTCGCGCATGGTCTTGTTGACGACCTCGCGCGAGAGCCCCGAGTACGACGCGATCACCGCCTGCGTGATGCGCTTGTCGTAGCCGCCGGTGGCGGCCGGCGCCAGCTGCGTCAGCTCGTGCAGCACGCGGCTCACGAGGCTTTCGGACGACAGCGACGAGATGCGGCGCAGCTGCCCACGCACCATGGCGACGCGCTTCATCGCGATCTCCAGCAGGCCCATGGTCACCTCGGGGTACAGCGCGCACAGCCGGCGCACCGCGGCCACCGGCAGGTGGTAGACGGACGAGGGCAGGGCGGCCACCAGCGTCGAGGTGGCCTGGTAGCTGTTCTCGCCCAGCGAGGGGCCGAGGAAGAAATCGCCCCGGCGGATGAAGTCGGTCGTCACGTCCCTGTCGACCGCGCGCAGCAGGCCCGTGGCCACGCAGTAGATGCGGTCGGTGTGCGTGTCCGCCTGCAGCACGATCTCGTTGCGCCGGTAGGAATGCAGCGCGCTGCTGCGAATCAAGGCGGCGCGCTCGTCGGGCGGCACGCTGGCGATCAGGGGATGGAGATACATGGCCAAGGGGGTTGCGAGACCATCGGCGGTTCGTTCTCATGGGCGAATCCACGGGCGGCGGTCAAGGAACAGGACGGTGCGGCGCCCCCGGGGCGACTCGCCATCGGGCGCCCCTTCGCCGGGCCGGGCTGCGATGGGCTGAAGACGGCAAGGCCATCTCAGCCGGGCTGGAGCTGCGCGAACAGCGTGTCGATCCGGGCCCGTTCCTCGGCGCCTCGCAGACAGCGCTCGCGCAGCCACAGGGCATCTCCCTGCCGCGCGATGCGCAGGTCGTACACGTGCTCGATGTCGTCCACCACGACGTCGCTCGCAGGCCGCCCCCTGGCCGTGGGCGCGGGATGCGGTTGTGCGGCCCACAGTGCCAGTTCGATCTCGGCCGGGCTCATCGGCCCGCTGTCGCGCAATGCGATCCAGTCGGCATGCAGCTGCGGCTGTGCGGCGATGCCCTTCACGAGGATCGGCTCCCGCTCGAGCGCGGCCAGCAGGTCGTCCAGCCGCGCATGGCGGGTTCGCAGCAGAAAGCAGTCGTCGCGCAGGCAGCTCAGGTCGGTGTCGCCCGACGGCGGGAAGGCCGCGAAGAGCCGACGCCGGATCTCGCGGCTCACGCCCGCCGCCACCTCCGGGCCGTCGGTGTCGGCCAGTTGCGCCAGGTTGGCGATGAAGACCAGCGCACACACCCGGTCCGCCGGTGGGGGAGACGAAGGCCGCACCACTTCGGCATCGCGGCGCAGCGCTGGCAGGCAGGACGCCAGCGCTGCGCGCCATCGCGTGCCGAAAGGTTCGAGTTCCGTGAAAAACAAGGCAGCCATTTCATCCCCAGTAGAGAGAGTTCCGGTTGACGTTCGATCCGAAGGAATGCTACGAATCGCGCCCTTCTTTGACATTCGCTTTCGCGGCGCGGATGTGTCGCGAGTCACATCCGGATGCAATTGCCCGCCGCGTGCGCCGGCCGAAGGGCGAAGCGGGCCCGGACCGACCTGCCGACCGGCGATCGGCAAGGCCTGGAACCGTGGCTTGCGCCAGTGGGCGCGGTGCGTCATCCCCCCGAACACCCGGGCTGTTATCTCTGTTATCGTTTGTAAAAATTATCCGAGGTCCACGCGGACCTGTCAGGAAAAAATCGGGAGTTCCCGTTCGTGACCCGCGGCTTCTGGCGTGGCGCCGGCTGCATGGAGGAAGAGGGGCGTGCCGCATGTCCGACACCGACAGTCGCATCCAGCGCTTTCACACCGGCATGGTGTCGCGCAAAGACGGGTTCGCCTTCTGGGCCGACGAGATCGGCCCGCACGTGGGGCGGCTGGACAGCCCCGAGCGCAGCCACTTCCAGCAGGAACTCACCATCGTCGACACGGCCGGGATGGCCTTCATGCGGGTGCACGGCAGCGGCGCGACCATCGAGCGCACGGGCCCGAGCCAGCTCATGGGGGCCGAGGTCTATCCCTATCACCTGCTGATCAAGCTCGACGGCGGCCTGGCCATCAGCGAGCAGCGCCAGCGCATCGAACTGGCTGCGGGCGACATGGTCCTGATCGACTCCTGGCAGCCGCTGCGCCTGCGCTCGACCGAGGCCACCAACTCATGGACGCTGGGCCTGTCGGAAGCGGTGGTGAACCGCTGGCTGCCGCATGCGGACCAGTCCACCGACCTGCGGCTGGCCGGCGCCAAGGGCTGGGCCGGGATGCTGTCGGGCTACCTGCGGGCGCTGGACGTGGAGCACCTGTGCAGCATCCAGAGCCCCGCACAGCGCCAGCTGCTCGGTGAGCACCTGATGTCGATGCTGTCGTTCTCGCTGGAACAGAACGGGCTGAGGGCGCAGCCGGGTGCGCTGGGCGAGCGCGTGTCGCCGCGCGACGGCGATCTGCACGCCCGCATGCGGGCCTGGATTCGCGAGCACCACGCCGACACCGAGATCGATGCGCAGAAGCTGGCCGCCAGCTTCAACGTGTCGGTGCGCTACGTGCACAAGGTGTTCGCCAAGGCCGCGCGCGGCATGACCTTTCTCGAAACCCTGCAGAACGACCGGCTCGAGGCCGCGGCCCGCATGCTGCGCAGCCCCGAGGGCGCGCGCAGGTTCGTCGCCCAGGTCGCCTACGACTGCGGCTTTGCGGACCCGGCCTACTTCGGCCTGGTCTTCCGCAAGAAGTACGGCTGCACGCCGCGCACCTTTGCCCTGCAGCAGGGGCAGGCCGCGGCAGACGGCACATTGCTCGTCAGCTGACCGACGCGCCGCCGGCCCGGTCGCCCTGGCCGGTGGATGGGTGCATGGCGTGGCCGCCGTGCCCGATCCTCATATTTCTGTTCACTTCATTCATACCTGTGAAATTTATTTGGGAATAGATTCACTTCCCAAGGAATTGCGTCGGCCGGAAATGCATTCGTAAAAAAATGCGTCTGCCTTCAACAATTCAGAGCAATTTATTCCTGAAGGGTTGAATGATGAAAGTCGATTTCCCCGCCAACGGGGCAAAAATAGAAGTTTGTGACGCCACGGTGTGCAAGGTAATTTTCAATGTTTGAGCAAAACTCCCCGCACATTGCAGTGTTGGACCCCTCTCCCCGAACGCGGTGGCACGCCAGTCGTGCCGTCAAGATGCTGGGTTATACGCCCGTCGCATTTGCGCATGTCGACGAATTGATTTCGCAGGTGGCGCCAAGCGGCAATTTCGAGGCGCTGCTGCTTTCAATTCCGTCGGCGCCCGACGACGTGCAAAAACTCGTGGGCCAGGTGCGTGAAACGCTGCGTTATCACACGCCATTGATCATGAGCGCGCGCAAGCGGCAGATCCGCGGGTTGTCGCTGTTGCATGCCGGCCCCGACGACGCCGTGCTGCCGGAGCCGTCGACCTTCGAGGAGATGTACTTCATGCTCGAATTCTTCCTGCGCCAGCGCAATCGGCCGGTGGTGCCGCGCAGCCTCGACTGGCAGGAATTCAGCCTGTTGTCGCCGTTCGACATGGTCGACGTGGCCGGCACCGAGATTCGCCTGACGCCGATCGAATTCGACCTCGCGGCCGAATTCTTCCGCCACATGAACCGGCCGCTGGACCGGGAGCACCTGGAAATGATCGGCTGGCAAAGCGGCGTGGCCGCCGGCTCGCGCACGCTGGACGCCAACGTGTCGAAGCTGCGCCGCAAGCTCGGGTTGTATGTCGACCAGCCGCACGGCCTGTCGCTGCACGCGGTGTGGGGCATGGGTTATCAATTGAGCCAGCTGGGCAAGCGCGAGGCGCCCGGCACCTGGACGTTCCCGGCGGATTTCCGGGTGGCGTCGGCCGCGCCGTCGCAGCTGTCGACCTGAGCGGCGATTCAGCGCGCGGGCGACGGCTGCTGTGGCGGCTGCGCCAGCACCCAGCGCGCGAGCACCTGCGCGTCGGCCTCCGACACCAGCGACTGCCGCGGCATGATCACGCGGCCCCAGGTGCCGACGCTGCCGTTGCGGATCTTCTCGGCCAGCCGTGCCGGCGCGGCGGCGTCGCCCCGGTAGCGCTCGGCGATCTGCGCGAAGCCCGGCCCGACCTGCTTGTGCACCAGGCCATGGCAGGCCATGCAGGCGTTCTTGCGGGCCAGGTCGACAGCGGAAAGTTGCGGCTGCTGGGCTGCGGCACCGAAGGATGCGGCAGCGAGTGCGATCGAGAGAAAGTGGGGAGCGGAAAGCCGGGGAATACAGGGCATGGAGGGGAAACCGGGGAGGGGTGAAAACTGTACCTTGCCCTGTCGCAGACCCCGGATGGCCGCCCGAATGCCCCGTCTGGAGGTCGTCTCTCATTCGCGACAAGTCGATTCAAGAGTAACTATATGTATGGTTAAATCCCTCGCAACTACCGCGAAGAGGACGAGGGATTCCCATGAAGCTGCCGCTCAGCATTGCATTGGCCACCGTGGTTCTGGCCGGATGCGCCAGCGCACCGCCGCCCGGGCCCGGCCAGGGCACCGGCATGTCGTACGTGCCGATGGTGGCCATGGAAGGCGTGGACAAGGTGCGCTACGACAGCGACGTGGCCGACTGCCGCACCGCCGCCACCCGCATCACCGCGCGCAGCGAATCGGGTGACGCCATGTGGGCCGCGCTGGGCCTGGGCCTGATCACGGTGCACGGCCAGGGCATCGTCGCCGCGGCCTCCTACACCGGCATCAGCGCCGCCGTCATCGACTGGAACACCCGCCCCAGCAGCGCGCTGATCGCCGAGCACCAGCAGATCGCCATCGTCCATTGCATGGCCAAGCGCGGCTACCGCAACCTCGACCCGAACGTGCAGGACACGTTCTACGGCAACACATTCAACCCGGTGCTGGCGCTCAAGCCGCGCCGCACGGGCATCGACACCTACAACGTCGAGCGCCTGGCCAAGGCCGGCCGCTGCAACGTGCAGCCGCGTGCCGAGCTGACGGCCAAGGGCCCGGGCTACGAGAGCTACAGCGTGCCGTGCACCACCGGCGTGGCCTGGGCCGTGCGCTGCGAGTTCGGCAACTGCCGCGTGCTGGCGCAGACGCCGATGCGCCCCACGGCGCCCGTGCGCCGCTCCTGAGCCGGCCCCTCCGGGCTCACTTCACGACCATGCCCTTGAGCGCCGGGTCCGGCGGCGGGGGCTTGAGCTTCATCTCGCGCAGCGTCTTCACGAGCAGCTGCGCGATCATCATGTTGCGGTGCCGCTTGCTGTTGGCCGGAATCACGTGCCACGGCGCGTGGTCGCTCGAGGTGGCGGCCAGCGCGTTCTGATAGGCCTTCTGGTAGTCGGCCCACTTGGTGCGCACCTCGAGGTCGCCCATGCTGAACTTCCATTGCTTGCCGGGCGTGTCGATGCGGGCCTGCAGCCGCTCGCGCTGCTCGTCCTTGTCGATGTGCAGCATGCACTTGACGACGACGGTGCCGGTCTCGGTGAGCAGCCGCTCGAAGTCGTTGATCTGCGCATAGCGGCGGCGGGCCTCGTCGCCGTCGATCCAGCCTTCGACCACGGGCACCAGCACGTCCTCGTAGTGGCTGCGGTTCCACACCATGATCTCGCCGGTGCGCGGCACGGCGGCGTGGCAGCGCCAGAGGTAGTCGTGCGCGCGTTCGTCCTCGCTCGGCGCCTTGAAGGCCGTCACCCGCACGCCCAGCGGCGAGGTGCGCGAGAACACCCAGCGCACCGTGCCGTCCTTGCCGCTGGTGTCCATGCCCTGCAGCACCAGCAGCACCTTGCGCCGGCCTTCGGCGTGCAGCACGTCCTGCAGTTCGTCCAGCTCGACGGCCAGGGTGTCGAGCTCGGCACGCTGGGCCGACTCGTCACCCGTGAGAAAGGGCGAATCGTCGGGGTCGATGCGCGAGAGCTTGAACTTGCTGCCGACGCGGTACTTCTTGAACTTGGACATCTGCGGGCGCTCCGTCAAAAAAGAAACGAAGCCCGCAGGGTACGCGAATCAGCGCTGCGGGCGCCCGCGTGGAGGCGGGTGGTCGTCGTCGCCGTTGCTTTCGTCGATCGATGCGCTCCAGCGGTTGTCCCACTCGGCCTGGTGGCGCACGCCGTCGATCTCGCGCCGGTCGCGCTTGGTCGGGCGGCCCTGCTCGATGGCCAGGGCCGGCTCGCTGCCCATGCGGCGCTGTTCGCGAAAGGCGGCCTGCGCCGCCAGGCTCTCGGGCGTTTCCTCGTACAGCTGCTGGGCCACGGGCGCCGGGCCGCGCTGGCCGCTGAGGCCGCGCACGGTCACGGTCCGCGTGAGCGGGCCCAGGCGCATCGCGACGGTGTCGCCGGCCTTGACCTCGCGCGAGGCCTTGGCGACCTCGCCGTTCACCTGGATGCGGTTCTTGCCGATTTCGTCCGCGGCCAGCGAGCGGGTCTTGAAGAAGCGGGCGGCCCAGAGCCACTTGTCGATGCGCAGACGGTCCATGAAGGTCGGAAAAGAAAGGTCAGCCATTGTGGCGCGACAGCGGCAGCCGCACCACAGCGTCGAGCCCGGTCACGCGGTCGGTGTCGCCGGGGTTGGGTACCGTGCGGTTGTCGAGGCTGATGCGTCCACCCAGGGCCAGAACGATCTCGCGGCAGATCGCCAGGCCCAAGCCCGAGCCGCTCGCGGTGTTGCCCGCCGAGAACGGCGCGAACAGGCGCTGGCGCAGCTCGGCGGAAATGCCCGGACCGTCGTCGCGCACGGTGAGCACGGCCTCGTCGCCCTCGGCATGCACGCGCACCGAGAGCGGCGCGCCCGTGGGGCTGTGCTTGATGGCGTTGTGCAGCAGGTTGCGCGTGAGCTCCTGCAGCATCCACTGGTGCGCGCGCACGGTCACGGCGTCGTCGGCGGCCAGTTCGAAATCGAGCGCCTTGTCGGCCACCAGCGGCGACAGGTCGAGTGCGATGTGGCGCACCACGTCGCCCAGGTCGAGCAGCGCCGACTCGGGCTGCTGGCGCAGCTGCTCCACCTTGGCCAGCGACAGCATCTGGTTGGCCAGCGTGGTGGCGCGCTCGACGGTCTGGCTGATCTCGACCAGCGCCTGCTCGGGCGCCACGTCGCCGCGGCGCGCCGACTGCACCTGCGCCTTCAGCACGGCCAGCGGGGTGCGCAGCTGGTGGGCGCTGTCGCGCACGAAGCGCTTCTGGTGGTCGAGCAGGCGCTGCAGCCGGCCCATGACCTCGGTGGTGGCGTCGATCAGCGGGCGCAGCTCGGCCGGGGCGCCGGGCGCGTCGATGGGCGAGAGGTCGTCTTCGGGGCGCCGCTCGATGGCTTCGCCAAGCTCGCGCACCGGCCGCGTGGCGCGTTGCACGACGACGACGGTGACCAGCGCGATCACGCCCATCAGTAGCAGCTGGCGCCAGAGCATGTCGAGCAGCAGCTTGCGCACGAGTGTCTCGCGCAGCTCCAGCGTCTCGGCCACCTGCACCACGGCCATGCCACGGCCGCGCGCGCTGGCCACCGGCTGCAGCATCACGGCGACGCGCACCGGCTGGCCGCGGAACTCGGCGTCGTAGAAATCGACCAGCGCCGCGTACGCCCCGCGGTCGGGGATGCGCCCGCGCCAGAAGGGCAGCTCGGCGAAGCCCGAGACCATCTCGCCGTCGAGCGCCGACACGCGGTAGAACAGCCGGCTGCGGTTGTCGGCCTCGAAGGCCTCGAGCGCGGAGTAGGGCACGATCGCGCGCAGCCGCGCCATGTCGTCGTAGCCTTCCACGTCGAGCTGCTCGCCGATGGTCTTGGCCGAGGCCAGCAGCGTGCGGTCGTAGGCGGTGGTGGCGGCCGCCAGGCTCTGGCGGTACAGGCTCACGCTGTTGATCACGACGAACACCGCCACCGGCACCAGGATGCCCAGCAGGAGCCGCGCGCGCAGGGACGACATCGTGCGCCGCAGGGCCGCCCTCAAGCCTCGGCCCGCAAGAGATAGCCCAGGCCGCGCATCGTCATCAGCACCGTGCCGGTGCCCACCAGCTTCTTGCGCAGGCGGTACACGACCACCTCGATGGCCTCGTACTGCACTTCGGATTCGCCCGGGAACACCAGCTCGAACAGGCGC
Source organism: Variovorax sp. GW531-E2 (assembly GCF_059423125.1). NCBI lineage: Bacteria > Pseudomonadati > Pseudomonadota > Betaproteobacteria > Burkholderiales > Comamonadaceae > Variovorax > Variovorax sp. GW531-E2. The sequence continues at coordinate 28,715 of NZ_JBWKXQ010000013.1, forward strand.
TCCTTGGTGACCGCGTGGCCGGGTTTCATCATCAGCGCCTTGAGCAGCGCGAGTTCGCGCGGCGTGAGCTCGAGCAGTTCCGAGCGGTGGTAGACGGCGCCGTTGTCGGGCTCGAAGCGCAGGCTGCCGACCTCCAGCGGGTTCAGCGTGGGGTCGGGCCCCGCGCTCAGGCTGCGCCGGCGCAGCGCGCGGATGCGGGCCTCGAGCTCGTCCAGGTCGAAGGGCTTGGGCAGGTAATCGTCCGCGCCGGCGTTCAGGCCCATGATGCGGTCGCCCACCGTGCCGCGCGCGGTCAGCAGCAGCACCGGCGTGCGCAGGCCCTCGGCGCGCGCCTGGGCCAGCACCTGCAGGCCGTCGACGTGCGGCAGGCTCAGGTCGAGCGCGACCACGTCGGGCTCGACGGCGCGCCACTGCGCGATCGCCTGCGCGCCGTCGCCGCAGATGCGCACGTCGATGCGGCGCCGCCCGAGGGTGCGCTGCAGGGTGATTTGCATCGAGGGGTCGTCTTCGACGAGCAGCAGCTTCATACGGGCAGGGGTCGGTACTTCGGTGTTTTCCCCAGTCTGGTGGACAGCCAACTGACAGCGGGGCGGCGCATGATAGCGGCTCAGGTCCAAGTCAGGTTCCATCCGTTCCCAAGTTCTCAGGAGACACCAACGATGCGTCGCGATACCTTTTTGAAGTCCCTGGCCGCACTGGCCGCTGCCGGCGCCTTGCCGCTGTCGGCGCGCGCTGCCGCCAACGTCAAGATGATGATCCCGGCCAATCCGGGTGGCGGCTGGGACACCACCGGCCGCGCGCTCGGCAAGGCCCTGACCGACGCCAAGGTGGCCGACACCGTCGCCTACGACAACAAGGGCGGTGCCGCCGGTGCGCTGGGCCTGGCCCAGTTCGTCAACGGCTCCAAGGGCGATGCCAACGCGCTGATGGTCATGGGCTCGGTCATGCTGGGCGGCATCATCACCGGCAAGCCGCCGGTCAACCTGTCGCAGGCCACGCCCATCGCGCGCCTGACCACCGAATACAACGTGTTCGTGCTGCCGTCGAATTCGCCCTTCAAGACCATGAAGGACGTGGTCGAGCAGCTCAAGAAGGACCCGGGCAGCGTCAAGTGGGGCGGCGGTTCGCGCGGCTCCACCGAGCACATCGCCGCGGCCATGATCGCGCAGAAGGTCGGCGCCGATCCGTCGAAGATCAACTACGTGGCCTTCCGCGGAGGCGGTGAGGCCACCGCCGCCATCCTGGGCGGCAACGTCACCATCGGCGGCAGCGGCTACAGCGAGTTCGCCGAGTACATCGCCGCCGGCAAGATGAAACCCATTGCTGTCACCTCCGCCCAGCGCCTGCCGGGCATCAATGTGCCGACCCTGAAGGAACAGGGCATCGACGTCGAGATCGGCAACTGGCGCGGCGTGTACGGCGCGCCCGGCATCTCGGCCGAGCAGCGCAAGGCCCTGACCGACATGGTGCTGGCCGCGCTCAAGAGCCCGTCGTGGGCCGAGTCGCTCAAGAAGAACGACTGGACGCCGGCCGTGCTGTCGGGTGACGCGTTCGCCAAGTTCGTCGACGACGACTTCGCCAGCCTGCGCGCCATCATGGCCAAGTCCGGCATGGTCTGAGTTTGAGTCGCCCCCTGGCTGCGCGCACTTCGTGTCGTGCACGCCAACCCCCTTCCGGGGGCAACACCCGCGGCCCGGCAAAGCCGGCTTGCGGTGTTTCTGGAAGGGGCCTTCTTTTTCCCCACGACTGCGGGAGCAAAAAATGACAACTCCAGAATCCTCGGTCTCACATTCCGCTGAGGCCACCTCCGGCGCGGCCCGCTGGCCGCAATACGTCGTCGGCCTCGGCGTGCTGCTGACCGGCGCTGCGCTGGCCTTCGGCGCCATCGGCATTTCTTCCGAAGCCGGCTACGGCGGCGTCGGCCCCAACTTCCTGCCCTGGATGGTCTCGATCGTCCTGATGGTCTGCGGCGCGTGGATCACCTGGGAAGCGTTCAGCGGCGGCTTCCGCGAGCTCGACGCGCCCTCCGGCGCCGACACCGCCTACTGGCCCGGCTTCATCTGGGTGGCGGCGGGCCTGCTGCTCAATGCGGCGCTCATCACCAGCATCGGCTTCATCCTGAGCTGCGCGCTGTGCTACCTGCTGGCCGTGCAGGGCCTGCGCCGCGCTGCCGGGCAGGCCAAGGTCAACGCACCGGCCACCTGGGTCACCGACTTGGTGACCGGCCTGGCGATCTCGGCCCCGGTCTTCTGGATGTTCACCAAGTTCCTGGCCATCAGCCTGCCGGGTCTCACCAGCACCGGCTGGATCTGAGCGGAGCCACGCCAAATGGATATCTTCAACGCACTGATGACCGGCTTCGCGGCCGCGATCACCCCCATCAACCTGCTGTGGTGCCTCATCGGCTGTGCCCTGGGCACGGCCGTGGGCGTGCTGCCCGGCATCGGCCCCGCCGTGGCGGTGGCGATGCTGCTGCCGATCACCGGCAAGGTCGACATCACGGCCTCGATGATCTTCTTCTCGGGCATCTACTACGGCGCCATGTACGGCGGCTCGACCACCTCGATCCTGCTGAACACGCCCGGCGAAACCGCCAGCATGGTCACGGCCATGGAAGGCAACAAGATGGCCAAGAGCGGCCGCGCGGGCGCCGCGCTCGCCACCGCGGCCATCGGCTCCTTCGTGGCCGGCACCATCGCCACCGTGGTCGTCACGCTGTTCGCGCCCTTCGTGGCCGACTACGCCGTGCGCCTGGCGGCACCCGAGTACTTCCTGCTGATGCTGCTGGCCTTCACCACCGTGAGCGCGGTGCTCGGCAAGAGCACGCTGCGCGGCATGACGGCGCTGTTCGTCGGCCTGGCCATCGGCTGCGTGGGCCTGGACCAGATCACCGGCCAGGGCCGCTACACCGGCAACATGCCCGAGCTGCTCGACGGCATCGAGATCGTGCTGGTGGCGGTGGGCCTCTTTGCGGTGGCCGAAGTGCTGTACGCCGTGCTGTACGAAGGCCGCGTGGTCGAGGGCCAGAACAAGCTGACCCGCGTGCACATGACCTCGCGCGACTGGAAGCGTTCCATTCCCGCCTGGCTGCGCGGCGCGGCCATCGGCACGCCCTTCGGCTGCATTCCGGCCGGCGGCACCGAGATCCCGACCTTCCTGAGCTACGCCACCGAGAAGAAGCTCGCGAAAGACCCGCAGAACAAGGCCGAGTTCGGCACCACCGGCGCCATCGAAGGCGTGGCCGGCCCCGAGGCCGCCAACAACGCCACCGTGACCGCCGCGCTGATCCCGCTGCTCACGCTGGGCATTCCCACGTCGAACACCACGGCCATCATGCTGGGCGCGTTCCAGAACTACGGTATCCAGCCGGGCCCGCAGCTCTTCATCACCTCGGCCGCGCTGGTCTGGGCGCTGATCGCCTCGCTGTACATCGGCAACCTGATGCTGCTGGTGCTCAACCTCCCGATGGTCGGCCTGTGGGTCAAGTTGCTCAAGATCCCGAAGCCGCAGCTGTACGCCGGCATCCTGATCTTCGCGACCGTCGGTGCCTACGGCATGCGCCAGAACACCTTCGACCTGTTCCTGCTGTTCGGCATTGGCCTCTTGGGCGTGGTGATGCGGCGCTTTGACTTCCCGACCGCCCCCGTGGTGGTCGGCATGATCCTCGGCCCGCTCGCCGAAGCCAACCTGCGCAACGCGATTGCCATGGGGCAGGGCAGCCCGATCGTGTTCTTCCAGCGCCCCGAGTCGATCGTGGTGATCATCGCCATCGTCGCCGTGCTGGTGCTGCCGCGCCTGGCCAAGCGCATGAGCGAACGCAAGCTGAAGCGATTGGCGCAGCTGGACGCCTGACGCAACCGACCCTCTTTTTCGGTTCACATGCCGCGGGCGATTGGCGCCCGCGGCATTTTTTTTGAATGCGCCTGCGGCGCCAAGGGGCTTGACTGCGCAGTCATCACCGCGTCGCCGCATATCCCCAGAATGGCGGCTTCGTTCGGGGTACCGCTTGCATCGCCCGCATTCCATGCCCGGTACGGCAGGGGTGTGACGAGGTATTCCCATGAAGAGTCCACAGACTCTGGCCTGGCTGCTGCTTGCGGCCAGCGTGGCGGCGGAAGTCGCCGGCACCATCGCCCTTCGCCATGCCGAAGGTTTCACCCGCCTGTTGCCATCGCTGCTCACCGCCGCCTGCTATGCCGGCGCGATCTGGCTCATGTCGCTCGCGGTGCGCGAACTGGATGTGGGGCTGGGCTACGCGGTCTGGGCCGGTGCCGGCACCGCGCTGATCGCGGTCGCCGGCATGGTCTGGTTCGGTGAAGCGGTCACGCTGACCCGCGTGGTCGGCCTGCTGGCCATCGTGGCGGGCGTGGTGGTGCTGAACATCGAGGCGCGGTAGCGGGTCCACCGCTGCCCGCGCCCAGAGGTTTCAGCGCTGCGGTGCCTCGACCAGGTCGTCGTCGATGTGCGGATCGGCCGGCTGCCCGCGCACCTTGCGCACGGTGCGGCGGATCCAGTGCTCGATGTCGTCCACGTAGGTGAACACGGCCGGCACCACCAGCAAACTCAGCACCGTGGAGGTGATCAGCCCGCCGATCACCGCCATCGCCATCGGCGAGCGGAAGCTCGAGTCGGCGGTGCCGAAGCCCACGGCAATGGGCAGCATGCCGGCGCCCATGGCGAGCGTGGTCATGATGATCGGCCGCGCACGCTTGTGGCAGGCGTCGCGCAGCGCGTCCCAGCGGCTCATGCCGTGGTCGCGGCGCGCCACGATGGCGTACTCCACCAGAAGAATGGAGTTCTTCGTGGCGATGCCCATCAGCATGATCAGGCCGATCAGCGAGGGCATCGACAGCGCCTTCTGCCCGATCAGCAGGCCCACGAAGGCCCCGCCCAGCGCGAGCGGCAGCGCGCACAGGATGGTCACCGGGTGCAGGAAGTCCTTGAACAGCAGCACCAGCACGATGTAGATGCACAGCACGCCGGTGAGCATCGCCAGGCCGAAGCTGGCGAACAGCTCGGTCATCACTTCGGCATCGCCCACCTCGGCGATGCGCACGCCCGGCGGCAGCTTCTGGATCGAGGGCAGGGCCTCGACGGCGGTCTTGGCGTCGCCCAGGCCCACGCCTGACAGCTCGATCTCGAAGTTGACGTTGCGCGAGCGGTCGTAGCGGTCGATGACGGCCGGGCCGCCTTCCATCGTGAGCGAGGCCACCTGGCTCAGCATGACGGGGCCGCGTGCGCCCGGCACCGACAGGCGCCCGATCAGGTCGAGGTCTTGCCGCGCCGAGTCTTCGAGCTTCACCACGATCGGCACCTGCCGCTGCGCGAGGTTGAGCTTGGCCAGCGCCTGGTCGTAGTCGCCCAGCGTGGCCACGCGCAAGGTCTCGGCGATGGCCGAGCTGGTCACGCCCAGGTCGGCGGCGCGCGCGAAGTCGGGGCGCACGGCGATCTCGGGGCGGATCAGGCTCGCGGTCGAGGTGATGTTGCCCAGGCCGGGAATGGTGCGCAGGTCTTTCTCGACCGCGCCGGCGGCAGCCGACAGCGCCACCGGGTCTTCGCCGGTGAGCACCAGGATGTACTTCTCGCCCGAGCCGCCCAGGCCCACGGTGCTGCGCACGCCGGGCAGGGTTTCGAGCGCGGTGCGGATCTCTTTCTCGATCAGCTGCTTGCGCGGCCGGTCGCCGCGTGGGTCGAGCTGGATCGTCAGCGTGGCCTTGCGCGTCTCGGGCGTGCCGAAGTTCGCGAACGGGTCGCCGCCGGCGCTGCCGCCCGCCACCGTGGTGTAGACGCTCTTCACGTGGTGGATCTGCATCACGCGGCGGCGCGTTTCCTCGGCCGCGGCCGTGGTCTGCGCCAGCGTGGAGCCCGGCGGCAGCGACAGGTAGACCTGCGTCTGCGAGTTGTCGTCGGCCGGAATGAAGCCGGTCTTGAGCAGCGGGATCATCGCCAGCGAGCCGAAGAAGAAGAGGGTGGCCATCACCATCGTCTTGAAGCGGTGGTGGGTGCTCCACTCCACGGCGCGCATGTACCAGCGCAGCCAGCCGGGCTCCTTCTCCTGCGTGAGGATGGGCTTCATGATGTAGGCCGCCATCATCGGCGTGAGCACCCGCGCCACCACCAGCGAGGCGAACACCGCAAGCGACGCGGTCCAGCCAAACTGCTTGAAGAACTTGCCGGCCACGCCGCTCATGAAGGCCGTGGGCAGGAACACCGCAATCAGCGTGAAGGTGGTGGCGATCACGGCCAGGCCGATTTCATCCGCCGCCTCCATGGCCGCCTGGTACGGCGACTTGCCCATGCGCAGGTGGCGCACGATGTTCTCGACCTCCACGATGGCGTCGTCCACCAGGATGCCGACCACCAGCGAGAGCGCGAGCAGCGAGATCACGTTGACCGAGAAGCCCAGCAGGTGCATGCCGATGAAGGCCGGAATCACCGACATCGGCAGCGCCACCGCCGAGACGAAGGTGGCGCGCCAGTCGCGCAAGAAGAGCCACACCACGATCACCGCGAGGATGGCGCCCTCGTACAGCAGGTGCAGCGAGCCGTCGTACTCTTCTTCCACCGGGTCGACGAAGTTGAAGGCCTCGGTCAGCTCGATGTCGGGGCGCTGCACGCGCAGGTCGGCCAGCGCCTTTTGAATGGCGCGGCCCACTTCCACTTCGCTGGCGCCGCGGCTGCGGGCCACTTCGAAGCCCACCACGGGCTTGCCGTTGAGCAGCGCCGCGGCGCGCGGCTCGGCGATGGTGTCGCTGATGCGCGCCACCTGGTCCAGGCGGATGCGGCGGCCGTCGCTCAGCGCGATCTGCATGTCGGCGAGCTGGTCGGCCGACTGCACGGTGGCCATGGTGCGCACCGGCTGTTCGCTGCCGCCCAGGTCGATGCGCCCGCCCGCGCTTTCGGTCTGCACCTGGCGCAGCTGGCGCGAGATGTCGGCCGCCGAGGCGCCCAGCGCCTGCAGCTTGGCCGGGTCGAGGTCGATGTGCACCTGGCGCGTGACGCCGCCCACGCGGTTCACCGCGCCCACGCCGGGCAGCGCGAGCAGCTTCTTGGTGATGTCGTTGTCGACGAACCAGCTCAGCGCCTCGTTGTCCATGCGCGACGAGGCGATGGTGAAGGCCAGCACCGGCTGGGCCGCGAAGTCGAGCTTGGTGACGACCGGGTCGCGCACGTCGGCGGGCAGGTCGGCGCGCACCTTCTGCACGGCCGAGCGCACGTCGTCCACGGCCTCCTGCACGGGCTTCTCGAGGCGGAACTCCACGATCAGCGTGGCGGCGCCGTCCTGCACCTTGGTCGTGATGTGCTTCAGGCCCTGGATGGTGGCGATGGAGTTCTCGAGCTTGCGCGCGACGTCGGTCTCCAGCTGCGAGGGCGCGGCGCCCGGCAGCGAGGCCGAGACGGTGACGGTCGGCAGGTCGATGTCCGGGAAGTTCTGCACCTTCATGGCGTTGAACGACAGCAGCCCCCCGAAGGTGAGCAGCACGAACAGCATCACCGCCGGAATGGGGTTGCGTATGGACCAGGCGGAAACGTTCATGGCGTGTTCCTTGTGTTGGCTTATTTAGGCGAAGGGGCGGATGCCCCCGCCTTCGCCGGAGTGGCGGCCGCGGGCGTGGCGTCCACCACGCGCACCAGGTCGCCGTCGTTGAGGAAGCCCGCGCCCTGCACCACGATCTGCACGCCCTCGGGCAGTGCGCTGGTGATTTCGACGCGGTCCTTCAGGCGGCGGCCGGTCTGCACCTTGAGCTGCGCCACGCGGCCGTCGGGCAGCAGCGTGAAGACGTTGTTGAAGCCGTCGCGCGGCACGATCGCGCTTTGCGGCACGGTCGGCGCGGAACTGCGGCCGAGTTCGAAGTCGCCGCGCGCGAACATGCCGGCCTTCACGCCGGTGTTCTGCTGCACGTTGGGCAGGTCGACGTAGACCAGCGCCGCGCGCGTCTGCGGATCGACCGTGGGCGCGATGCTGCGCACGGTGCCCTTCACCTGTGCGCCGCTGGCGCTGACCACGAAGGCCGGCGTGCCCACGGCGACGCGGCCCAGCTCGGCCGAGGTGACTTCGGCGCGCCATTCGAGCCGGCCCTGGCGGATCAGGCGGAACAGCTCGGTGCCGGCGCCCACCACGCTGCCGACCGTGGCGGTGCGCGCGGAGATCACACCGTCGTCGGGTGCCAGCACCTGCGTGTTGCGCCCGCGCACCTGCTGCGCGGCCAGCACGGCCTCGGCCGCCTCGGCGCGCGCCTTGGCGGTCTGCTCGGTGGTCTGGTACTGGTTGATCTGCTGCTGGCTCAGCGCGCCCGTGGCCTGCAGCGTGCGGGCGCGCGCGGCGTTGCCAGCGGCGTCGGCGGCCGAGGCGCGGGCCTCGGCCAGCGAGGCGCGTGCCTGCGCGATGTCGGCCTGCACTGTCTCGGGCGAGAACACCGCGAGCACCTGGCCCTTCTTCACGGTGTCGCCCACGTTGACGCGCACCTCGGCCAGCTTCAGGCCGTTCGATTCGGAGCCGATCACGGCCTCCTGCCAGGCCGCCACGTTGCCGTTGGCGGCCAGCGTGACGGTCAGCTCGGTGGCCTCGGGTTTGGCGACCGAGACGGTCAGCGCGGGGCGCTGGGCGGGGCCTTTTGCCGCAGGCGCGGCTTTGTCGTCGGCCGGCTTGCGGGCGAGCCACAGGCCCGCGCCAACGACGACGATCAGCGCCAGCAGCGCGAGGACAAGGGTGGAACGCTTCATTGTTTTCATGGCGACGTCGCGACCTTGGCGGACGGGGTGGTGGTCATTGGGGACGATGCTTCGGCGGGGCGACTCCAGCCGCCGCCCATCGAGCGGTACAGGGAGACCCAGGCTTCGGTGCTCTCGCGCTGCAGCGAGACGCGCGCGGTCTGCGCGGCGAACAGCGTGCGCCGCGAGTCCTCGAGTTCGAACAGGCTGGCCAGGCCGCTGCTGTAGCGGGCCTGGGTGGCGTCGAACGAGGCCTGGTAGTTCTTCACCGCGCTGTCGGCGTCGGTGCTGCGTGCGGTGGTGGCGTCGAGGTTCACCAGGGCTTCCTCGACCTCGCGCACCGCCTGGCGCACGCTGGCGCGGTAGAGCGACACGGCCTCGGTGTAGCGCGCCTTGGCAGCCTCGGAGTTGGCCGCGCGCGCGCCGCCGTCGAGCAGCGGCACGGTGAGCGACAGCGGCCCGACCGTCCAGGTGTCGAGCGATTCGCGAAAGCCGCTGGTGCGGATCTGCATGCGGCCGATCGAACCCGAGAGCGTGAGCTTGGGGTAGCGCTCGGCCTCGGCCGAGCCCACCTCGGCGCTGGCCGCGGCCACGCCGAGTTCGGCCGCGTACACGTCGGGCCGCTGCGAGAGCGCCTGCGCCGGCACGCTGGCGATGGCGCCGACCACCGGCAGCGCGCGCTGCGTGGGCGAGGCCGCGAGCTTCTGCGCGAGCGTGGGTTCGTCGAGCCCGCTGAGCGCCACCAGCGCCTTGCGCTGCACCGCGCACAGGGCGCGCTGTTGCGTGAGTCGGCCGGAGGCGTCGGAGGCGCTGGCACGCGCCAGCGCGGCGTCGGCCGGCGCGGTGAAGCCGGCGCGCGCCGACAGGTCGGTGAGCCGTGCCGTTTCGCCGCGCGACTTGGCGTCGGATTCGGACACGTTCAGCTGCTGCTGGCAGGCGCGTTCGGCGAAGTAGGCATTGGCCGTCTCGGCCGCCACGGCGACGCGCGCGTCGTGCCACTTGGCGGTGGCGCTGTCCAGCTTCTGCTGGGCCGCATCGCGGTCGGCGCGCAGGCGGCCGAACAGGTCGATCTCCCACTTCGATTGCAGGCCGGCCTGCAGCGTGGTGACCGGCGCGGTGGAGGCGCTGCTGCTGCTGCTCGAAGAACCGCCCGATCCGAACGACGAGCCCGAAACTCCGCGGCTGGCCGACGCCGTGCCGTCCAGGCTGGGCAGCAGCGCCGCGCCGGCCTGCACGCGCGTGGAGCGCGCCTCGGCCACGCGCGCCGCGGCGCTGGCAAGGTTGGGGCTGGCGGTTTCGGCGGCGGCGATCAGCTCGACCAGCAGCGGGTCGTCCAGCTGGCGCCACCACTCGGCCAGCGCGGCGAGCGAGCCGCCGTGGGGCAGGGGCGCGTGCCATTGCGCGGGGAAGGGCGCCTGCACCGAAGCGGGCGGGCGCGTCAGGCCGCAGCCGGCAAGGCCGAGGCCCAGCGGCAGGCTCAGAACAAGGGCAATCCGTCGGAGTCGTCTCATGGCTTCTTTCTCTGCTCGGCGGCCACCTGGCGGCGGCGTGCGGTTTCGGCCTGGACCAGCGCCATCGCGTAGCCCGTGAGCCGGTCGGCCCAGGTGTCGATGGCGCGCGGCGTGCGCAGCAGCGACGGGCGCAGGGCCTCGATGAAATCCTGGCTCACGTACAGCTGCATCGACAGCCCGGTGATCGCGAAGGTCAGGCGGTGGATGTCGTCGTCGGCGCGCTCCACCTGCAGGTGGCGGCACAGCAGCTCGACGATGGCGCGGTGCGGGCCCTTGATGTCGCGCTCCAGTTCCTTGGCCCACTGGCTGGTGGGCTCCAGCATCTCGCGCATGTGCAGCTGGATGCACTGGCGCACGATCTCGCCCTGCTTGAGCGGATCGATCATGGCCGCCATGCAGATGCGCAGCGTGGCTTCGAGCGACTGGCCGGGCACGTTGCAGGCGGCCACCAGGTCGTTCGAATCGCTGCCCATCGGTTCGTTGAAGGTGGCGGAGTACAGCCCCTCCTTGTCGCCGAAGTAGTAGCTGATGGCCGAGACGTTCACTTCGGCCTCGCGCGCGATCTCGCGGATCGAGGTCTTGGCGAAACCGTTCTGGGCGAACAGCCGCAGCGCGGTGTGCAGCAGGCGGTGGCGCGCTTCGGCGCCGTCGCTGCGCGGGGCGCGGCGCGGCGAGGGCACGGGCGTTGGCGTGAGAGGGTCCCTGGCGTTCATCGGCGCGATTAGAGCATGATTGAAATCAAACGATTGATTTACTTAAGGCTTGCTGAAGGCTTTTGTTTTTGGTTGCATGTGGGCCTGCGCGCGGCAGGGGCGGGGGCCGCACACAGTACGATCCGCGCATGTCCGTCGCTCCCTCCGCCGCCGCACCGCCGCCCGCCTTGCCCCTGGACGCCGAAGGCATCCTGGCGCTCGCCGCGCGCTCGATGTTTCATCTGTTTTCGAGCATCAGCCAGGGCATGTTCCTGGTCGACCGCAGCGGGCGCATCGTCTGGGTGAACGAGGGCTACCGCCGCTTCCTGCCGGCGCTGGGTTTTTCGTCCATCGACGAGTTCATGGGCCACATGGTCGAGGACGTGATTCCCAACACCATGATGCGCCGCGTGCTCGAAACCGGCGAGCCGATCCTCATCGACCTGCTGACCAACAAGGCCGGCACCTTCGTCGTGAGCCGCATTCCGTTGCGCGAGGAGCGCGAAGACGGGGAGGGCCTGGGCAAGGTCATCGGCGCCATCGGCATCGTGCTGTTCGACCAGCCCGAGACCACGCTGCAGCCGCTCATCAGCAAGTTCGCGCTGCTGCAGCGCGACCTCGACGACGCACGCCGCGAGCTGGCCAGCCAGCGCAACAACCCGCTGTACCAGCACGCGCCCGACGGCCAGCGCCGTTCCAAGTACACCTTCGCGAGCTTCATCGGCAGCAGCCCGGCGGCCGTGGAAGTGAAGCGCCACGCGCGCCGCGCCGCGCAGTCCACCAGCCCGGTGCTGCTGCTGGGCGAGACCGGCACCGGCAAGGAGCTGCTGGCGCATGCGATCCATGCGTCGTCCACGCGCGCCAAGGGGCAGTTCGTCAGCGTCAACATCGCGGCCGTGCCCGATACGCTGCTCGAGGCCGAGTTCTTCGGCTTCGCCCCCGGCGCCTTCACCGGCGCCGACAAACGCGGGCGCGAGGGCAAGTTCAAGCTGGCCGACGGCGGCAGCCTGTTCCTCGATGAGATCGGCGACATGCCGCTGGGCCTGCAGGCCAAGCTGCTGCGCGCGCTGCAGGAGGGCGAGATCGAACCGCTGGGCTCCAACAAGCTGATTCCCTTCGACGCCCGCGTGATCGCCGCCACCTCGCGCGACCTGCCCGAGCTGGTGCGCCGCGGCCTGTTCCGCGAAGACTTGTATTACCGCCTCAACGTGCTGCCGCTGCGCGTGCCGCCGCTGCGCGAGCGGCGCAGCGACATCCCGGCGCTGGTCGAGGCGCTGGGCGAGGACATGGCGCTGCGCAGCGGCGAGGCGCCGCCCGAGCTCACGCCCGACGCGCTCGCGCTCTTGGCCGGCCAGCACTGGCGCGGCAACATCCGCGAGCTGCGCAACGTGCTGGAGCAGGTGACGATGCGCAGCGACTCGCAGCGCATCGACGCGGCGCAGCTCGAACGCATCCTGCGCGAGGCGGGGCTGGAGCAGATCGAGGCGCCCGACACCTCGCACAGCCTGCGCGATGTCGACCAGGAGGCCGCGCTGCTTCGGCCGCTGTCGCAGCAGGTGGCCGAGCTGGAACGCAAGGCGATCGCCGCCGCGCTCGAAAGCACCGGCGGCAACAAGCTGGCGACCTCGCGGCTGCTGGGCATCTCGCGCGCCACGCTGTACGAGCGCATGACGGGGATGGGCCTCTCATGAGCGTGAAGGCACTGCGCTCCACCTTCGGCCCGAACTGCCACTGGTGCGGCCTGCCGATGGACTTCGACGAGCCGCACGGTCGGCCCGAGTCGGCCACCATCGAACACCTGCTCGACGCCACGATGGGCGGCGTGCGCCAACAGAAGCACCGGCGCCTCGCGCACGCGGTGTGCAACCACACGCGCAACGAGCTGCGGATGCGGGCCGAGCGCGAGTTCGAAAGCTGGCTCGCGGCGCGCCGCGACTCTGCTGGGAAACCCTGACTGATCACCAGACAGTTGTCTGAAAACAAGACAACGCGAATGCACTGAAATCAGGCGAAACCGGTTGCGCCCGAATGAGGAAGCCTTTGTTATCAATGGCTTAGGCGGGTGGCACGAACTGTGCAATATTCAGTCACCTTTATCAGGAGACAAGACATGCACCGTCGCCACCTCATCGCCCTGGCCGCCCTGGGCGCCACCGTTGCCACCATGCCCGCCTGGGCCCAATCGAACGAGATCCGCATCGCCCACGTCTACAGCAAGACCGGCGCGCTGGAGGCCTACGGCAAGCAGACGCAGACCGGCCTGATGATGGGCCTGAACTACGCCACCGGCGGCACGATGATGGTCAACGGCAAGAAGCTGGTGGTCATCGAGAAGGACGACCAGGGCAAGCCCGACCTGGGCAAGTCGCTGCTGGCCGCCGCGTACTCCGACGACAAGGCCGCGCTCGCGGTCGGCCCGACCGCTTCGGGCGTGGCGCTGGCCATGCTGCCGGTGGCCGAGGAGTACAAGAAGATCCTGATCGTCGAGCCCGCCGTGGCCGACTCGATCACCGGCGACAAGTGGAACAAGTACATCTTCCGCACCGGCCGTAACTCGAGCCAGGACGCCATCTCCAACGCCGTGGCCATCGACAAGGCCGGCGTCACCGTCGCCACGCTGGCGCAGGACAACGCCTTCGGCCGCGACGGCGTGAAGGCCTTCGGCGCCGCGCTGAAGAAAGCCAAGCTCGCGCACGAGGAATACCTGCCGCCCGCCACCACCGACTTCACGGCCGGTGCGCAGCGCCTGATCGACAAGCTCAAGGACCAGCCGGGCCGCAAGATCATCTGGATCGTCTGGGCCGGCGCGGGCAACCCGTTCAAGATCGTCGACCTCGACCTGAAGCGCTACGGCATCGAGATCGCCACCGGCGGCAACATCCTGCCGGCCATGGCGGCCTACAAGTCGCTGCCGGGCATGGAAGGCGCGGCCTACTACTACTTCGGCATCCCGAAGAACCCGGTGAACGAGGCCATGGTCGCGGCCCACTACAAGGAATTCAAGACGCCGCCGGACTTCTTCACGGCCGGCGGCTTCTCGGCCGCGATGGCAGTGGTGACGGCGCTGAAGAAGACCAACGGCGACACCGGCACCAACAAGCTCATCAGCACCATGGAAGGCATGAGCTTCGACACGCCCAAGGGCAAGATGACCTTCCGCAAGGAAGACCACCAGGCGATGCAGTCGATGTACCACTTCAAGATCAAGGCCGACCCCGCGTTCGCGTGGGGCGTGCCGGAACTGGTGCACGAGATCAAGCCGGAAGAGATGGACATTCCCATCAAGAACAAGAGGTAAGAGCTCGCCCCCAGGCTGCGCGCACTTCGTGTCGCTACGCCAACCCCCTACCGGGGGCAACACCAGCGGCCCGGCAAAGCCGGTTCCGCGGTGTTCACTTGAACATGCGGCGAGTCAGAAATCGCTGCTTCCCTTTTCGCCCCGGATGGCCGCCGGGCGAAGCGCCAGCCTGCGTCCGCGCAAGTTGCCGCGCTCCACGGCCGATTCGTCAGTCTGCAAGCAAGCGTTCGATCAAACACAACAGAAGGAGACAGCGATGCCAGCGATGCGATGGAACAACTGGAAGGGGTTTGCCGCAGCAGCGGTGATCACGGCGGCGGCGCAGGCCGCGACGGCGGCCGTGCCGCTGCCGGCACTGGGCGCTAACCCGGCGGAGGTGAGCGTGTCCGGCCTGTCGGCCGGCGGCTTCATGGCGGTGCAGCTGCACGTGGCCTACTCGGCCACCTTCAAGCGCGGCGCGGGCGTGGTCGCCGGCGGTCCGTACTACTGCGCCGAAGGCTCGGTGGTCAATGCCACCGGGCGCTGCATGACGCACAGCACCAGCATCCCGGTCTCCACGCTCGTGAGCACCACCAACAGCTGGGCCGCCAGCGGTGCGATCGACCCGGTGTCGAACCTCAGCAATTCCAAGGTCTACCTGTTCTCGGGCACGTCCGACAACACCGTCAAGCAGCCGGTGATGGACGACCTGAAGACGTACTACCAGAGCTTCGTGCCGGCCGCCAACACGGTCTACAAGAACAACCTCGGCGCGGGCCACGCGATGGTCACCGACGACTACGGCGGCGCCTGCAGCACCACGGCCGCGCCGTACATCAACAACTGCGGCTTCGACCTCGCCGGCGAGATCCTCACGCAGCTGTACGGTCCGCTGAACCCGCGCAACAACGGCGCGCTGGGCGGCACCTTCACCGAGTTCAACCAGTCGGAGTTCGTCACCGGCCACGGCGTGGCCGCCACCGGCTGGCTCTACGTGCCGCAGGCCTGCACCACCACCTCGTGCCGCGTGCACCTGGTGCTGCACGGCTGCAAGCAGAACTACACCGACGTGAGCGACCAGTACGTCAAGAAGACGGGCTACAACCGCTGGGCCGACACCAACAACATCATCCTGATCTACCCGCAGACCAGCACCGCGGCCACCAACAGCTGCTGGGACTGGTGGGGCTACGACAGCGCCAACTACGCCAAGAAGTCGGGCCCGCAGATGGCCGCCATGAAGGCCATGATCGACCGCGTCACCGGCTCGGCCGGCGGCGGCGGGCTGCCGGCGCCCACCGGCGTGGGCACCTCGGGCGCGACCAGCAGCAGCATGGTGATCGGCTGGGCCGGCGTCTCGGGCGCCAGTGGCTACAACGTGTACCGCGGCGGCAGCAAGGTCAACGCCTCGCCGGTGACGGGCACCAGCTACACCGACACCGGCCTGGCCGCGTCGACCACCTACAGCTGGACCGTGGCCGCGCTGAACGCGAGCAACGTCGAAGGCGCGATGTCGGCGGCCGCCACGGGCGCGACGACGGCGGGCCCGGGCGGCGGCGGAACCTGCTACACCGCGAGCAACTACACGCACACCATCGCCGGGCGCGCCTATGCGCTGTGGGGCCTGACCTATGCCAACGGCTCGGGCCAGTCGATGGGCCTGTGGAACATCTACGCCATGACCACGCTGAAGCAGACGGGCACCAACTACTACGTGATCGGCACCTGTTGAGGCCGTTCACCCTGCACTGATTTTTTCGATTCGCAAGGACCTTTCCACAATGCTTGAGACCCGGGATCTGACCATCCGCTTCGGAGGGCACGTGGCCGTCAACAGCGTGAGCTGCGCATTCGCGCCAGGCACGCTGACGGCCATCGTCGGCCCCAACGGCGCGGGCAAGACCACTTACTTCAACCTGATCTCCGGGCAGCTCAAGGCCACGGCCGGCACGGTGTCGCTCGACGGGCAACCGTTGTCGCACCTGTCGCCGTCGGCGCGCACGCACGCCGGGCTGGGGCGCGCGTTCCAGCTCACCAACCTGTTCCCGAACCTCACGGTGCTGGAGAACGTGCGCCTCGCGGTGCAGGCCACGCGCGCTGGCGCGCACCGCCACGGGCTCAACCTGTGGAGCATCTGGAGCGACCACAAGGCGCTGACCGAACGCGCCGAGCAGATCCTGGCCGACGTGGCGCTCGAGCCGCGCGCCCACGCCACGGTGGCCAGCCTGCCGCACGGCGACCAGCGCAAGCTCGAGGTGGCGCTGCTGATGGCGCTCGAACCCAAGGTCTTCATGTTCGACGAGCCCACGGCCGGCATGCACGCGGCCGAGGCGCCCGTCATCCTCGACCTGATCCGCAAGCTCAAGCAGGACAAGACCAAGACCATCCTGCTGGTCGAACACAAGATGGACGTGGTGCGCGAACTCGCGGACCGCATCATCGTGCTGCACAACGGCACGCTCGTGGCAGACGGCGAACCGGCCGAGGTGATCGCCTCGCCGGTGGTGCAGGAGGCCTACCTGGGCATCGCGAAGGAGGCCGCATGAGCACCGAAAATTTGCTGACCCTCGAAGGCGTGCAGACGCACATCGGGGCGTACCACATCCTGCACGGCGTCGACCTGGCCGTGCCCAAGGGCCAGCTCACCATGCTGCTGGGCCGCAACGGCGCGGGCAAGACCACCACGCTGCGCACCATCATGGGCCTGTGGCATGCGTCGCAGGGCAGGGTGCAGTTCGCCGGCAAGGACATCACGGCCCTGCACACGCCGCAGATCGCCGAACTCGGCGTGGCCTACGTGCCCGAGAACATGGGCATCTTCTCCGACCTCACGGTGAAGGAGAACATGGTGCTGGCCGCGCGCGGCGCCAAGAACGCCGACGCCATCGACGACACGCGCCTGAAGTGGATCTTCAAGCTCTTCCCCGCGGTCGAGAAATTCTGGAACCACCCGGCCGGCAAGCTGTCGGGCGGACAGAAGCAGATGCTGGCCGTATCGCGCGCCATCGTCGAGCCGCGCCAGCTGCTCATCATCGACGAGCCCAGCAAGGGCCTGGCGCCCGTGATGATCAACAACATGATCGAGGCCTTCGGCGAGCTCAAGGCGAGCGGCGTGACGATCCTGCTGGTCGAACAGAACATCCACTTCGCCCAGCGCCTGGGCGACACCGTCGCGGTGATGGACAACGGCCGCGTGGTGCACAGCGGCTCGATGGCCGCGTTCTCCGCCGATGCGCAACTGCAGCAATCGCTGCTCGGACTCGCCCTATGAAACTCGACTTCGACTGGAAGCCTCTGCTTCTTGCCCCCATCCTCGCGCTCGTCGCGCTGCCGCTCACCGGCTCGGTCTCGACCTGGCTCACGCTCACGGTGGCGGGGCTGGCGATGGGCATGATCATCTTCATCATCGCCTCGGGCCTCACGCTGGTGTTCGGCCTGATGGACGTGCTGAACTTCGGCCACGGCGTGTTCATTGCGCTGGGCGCCTTCGTGGCCAGCAGCGTGCTCGGCCTCATGGGCGACTGGACCGGCTCGGGCGAGCTGTGGCGCAACCTCGTGGCGGTGTTCCCGGCCATGCTCGCCGCGATGGCGGTGGCCGGCGCCATCGGCCTGGCCTTCGAGCGCTTCATCGTGCGGCCGGTGTACGGCCAGCACCTGAAGCAGATCCTCATCACGATGGGCGGCATGATCATCGGCGAGGAGCTCATCAAGGTGATCTGGGGCCCGGCGCAGATTCCGCTGCCGCTGCCCGAGGCGCTGCGCGGCTCGCTGCTGGTGGGCGACGCGGCCATCAGCAAGTACCGCCTGCTCGCGGTGGCCGTGGGCGTGGTGGTGTTCGGCGTGCTCGCCTGGACGCTGGGCCGCACCAAGATCGGCCTCTTGATCCGCGCCGGCGTGCAGGACCGCGAGATGGTCGAGTCGCTGGGCTACCGCATCGGGCGCCTGTTTGTCGGCGTGTTCGTGGTGGGCAGCGCGCTGGCCGGCCTGGGCGGCGTGATGTGGGGCCTGTTCCAGCAGAACCTGGTGCCGCAGATGGGCGCGCAGGTCAACGTGCTGATCTTCATCGTGATCATCATCGGCGGGCTGGGCTCGACCGGCGGGGCGCTGCTCGGCGCGCTGCTGGTGGGGCTCATGACGAACTACATCGGCTTCTTGCTGCCCACGCTCACGCAGTTTGCGAGCATCTTCCTCATGGTGGCCGTGCTGCTGTGGCGCCCGCAGGGCGTGTACCCCGTGGCGAACCGTTGAGGAGAAAGCCGTCATGTTCCTGAAACGACTTCTCTCCAACGACATGCCGCGCAGCCGCCTGCTGGCGCTGCTGCTGCTGGCCCTGTTCCTGGCGCTGGCGTTCGCGCCGTTCCTGTTCCCGGGCGTGAAGGCGCTCAGCGTCGCGGCCAAGATCCTGGTGTTCGTGGTGCTGGTCGCGAGCTTTGACCTGCTCTTGGGCTACACCGGCATCGTGAGCTTCGCGCACACGATGTTCTTCGGCATCGGCGCGTACGGCATCGCCATCTCGGCTTCGCGGCTGGGGCCCAACTGGGGCGCGGTGCTGGTGGGGCTGGGTGCGTCGCTCGCGATCTCGCTCGTGCTCTCGCTGGCCATCGGCTTGTTCTCGCTGCGTGTGCGCGCGATCTTCTTCGCGATGATCACGCTGGCCGTGGCCTCGGCGTTCCAGACGCTGGCCTCGCAGCTGTCGGACTTCACCGGCGGCGAGGACGGCCTGACCTTCAAGCTGCCCGAGCTGATCTCGCCGAGCTTCGAGTTCGCCGAAGAGCCGTTCCTCGGCGTCTCGCTCGACGGGCGCCTGCTGTGCTACTACCTGTTGTTCGTGGCGGCGGTGGTGCTGGTGCTGGCGATGCTGCGCATCGTGAACTCGCCCTTCGGCCGCGTGCTGCAGGCCATCCGCGAGAACGAGTTCCGCGCCGAGGCCATCGGCTACCGCGTGGTCGTGTACCGCACCACGGCGGCCGTGCTGTCGGCGCTGTTCGCCACGCTGGCCGGCGCGATGCTCGCCATCTGGCTGCGCTACAACGGGCCGGACACCTCGCTGAGCTTCGAGATCATGATCGACGTGCTGCTCATCGTGGTGATCGGCGGCATGGGCACGATCTACGGCGCGGCCATCGGCGCGGTGCTGTTCGTGGTGGCGCAGAGCTACCTGCAGGACCTGCTGCGCCTGGGCAACGAGGCCGCCAGCGGGCTGCCGTGGCTCGCGGCGCTGCTGTCGCCCGACCGCTGGCTGCTGTGGCTGGGCGTGCTGTTCGTGCTGTCGGTGTACTACTTCCCCACGGGCATCGTCGGCAAGCTGAGGGCGAGGGCAGCGAGATGAGCGACGGCAACAACAACAGCACCATGACGCCGACATCGCACTACGCGCAACTCGCAGGCCGTGAAATCCATTGGCTCGATTGGGGCGCCGCCAATGCCCCCGTCGTCATCGCCTGGCACGGCCTGGCGCGCACCAGCCGCGACATGGACGAGCTGGCGCAGCACTTCGCGGCGCGTGGCTTTCGCGTGATCTGCCCCGACACCCTCGGGCGCGGCCTGAGCCAGTGGAGCCCGTCGCCCGACGACGAATACACGCTCGCGTTCTACGCGCGCCTGGCCAACGCGCTGTGCGACGAACTGCGCCTGGGCCGCGTGCACTGGGTGGGCACCTCGATGGGCGGTGCGATCGGCACGGTCTGCGCGTCGGGCCTGTTCGAGCCGCGCATGAAGGCGCGCATCGCCAGCCTCACGCTCAACGACAACGCGCCGCAGCTCGCGCAGGCCGCCATCGAGCGCATCCGCGCCTATGCCGGCGACCCGCCGGCCTTTGCTACGGTGGCCGAACTCGAGGCCTTCTTTCGCACGGTCTACAAGCCCTATGGCTGGCTCAGCGACGCGCAGTGGCGCCGGTTGACCGAAAGCTCCACGCGCCGCCTGGCCGACGGCCGCGTCACGCCGCACTACGACCCGGCCATGGTCAAGCAGTTCAGCGCGCACGACAACGACTACCTGATCTGGCCGCACTACGACGTGATCGAGGCGCCGGTGCTGTGCCTGCGCGGCGCCGAGTCCGACTTGGTGCTGCCCGAGGTGATCGACGAGATGCACCGGCGCGGGCCGGGCGCGGCCGGGCGCCTGCAGGTGATCGAGGTGCCAGGCTGCGGCCATGCGCCTGCGCTCAACGTGCCGGAACAACTGGACCCGATCGAAGGGTTTATCCGCGCGGCCGGTCGTTGAAGACATGGCCGGATCACAATCCGGCCGACTCAACTCCAAGACCACCTCGCCATGGCCCTCTCGATGTACGACCTGTCCGTGCCGGTTTTCACCCGCGGACTCGGGCAACTCACCCACCTGCTCGACAAGAGCCTCGCGCACGCCAAGGCCCAGGGCATCGACCCGGCGACGCTGGTCGAGGCGCGGCTGGCGCCCGACATGCTCACGCTGGCCGGCCAGATCCAGCGCGCGAGCGACGCCTCCAAGCTGGGCACGGCGCGCATCGCGGGCATCACGGCCCCGAGCTTTCCCGACGAAGAGAAGACCTGGGACGAGCTGCTGGCGCGCATCGTGAAGACGCAGGATTTCCTGGCCGGCGTGGACCGCACGCTCATCGACGGCCACGAAGAACGCCCCGTGACCATCAAGGCGCGCGAAGGCGAGGCGCACTTCACAGCGCAGCGCTACCTGCTGCAGTTCGCGCTGCCGAATTTCTTCTTCCACGTGACCACCGCCTACGACGTGCTGCGCCACAAGGGCGTGCCCATCGGCAAGCTGGACTACCTCGGCCGCTTCTGAGTCCGTTCAGGCGCGGCGGGCCGCCAGCGCGTACATCAGCGGAATGCGCGGCATGCCTTCGGGCGGGGCCATGCGGCGTCCGCCGAGTTCGCGCATGCCCTCGAAGGGCTTCCAGCCGTTGGTGTACGGGTACTCCTCGAAGCGCTCGATGGCCAGGCCCGCCTGCGCGAGCGCAGTCGTCACCTGGCCCACGCCCCAGGTGAACTCGAAGCTCGGGTGCGGGTTGCGAAAGCCTTGCACGCCGGGCATCGGCCGGTCGTCGGCCACGAGGCCGTCGCCCGACTCGGCCACGTAGTCGCCCACGCCTTCCTCGGGCACGGGCGCGTCGTTGAAGTAGTCGTAGTGAAACTTCCACTGCGGGTCGAACACCAGCGCGAACGGGTGGAACTCGACGATCACGAAGCGACCGCCGGGTTTCAGCAATTGCGCCACGCCGCGGGCCCAGGCGCCGATGTCGGACAGCCAGCACAGCGTGCCGTACGAGCAGAACACGAGGTCGTGGCGCTCGCCGCGCGCGGCGGCGGCCTCGAAGTAGTCGTAGACGTCCGCACGCTCGAAGCGCGCCGCAACGCCCGACTCGGCCGAGAGACGGGTGGCGAAGTCGATGGCCTCGTCGGAGATGTCGACGCCGGTCACGCGTGCGCCGCGGCGCGCGATGCTCAGGCTGTCCTGGCCCGCGTTGCACTGCAGGTGCAGCACCGACAGGCCGTCCACGTCGCCGAGCAGGGCACTTTCCTCGGGGAACAGCGTGGAGCCGCCCGCGCGGAAGAAGGCGGCCTGGTCGCCCTTGTGGCTGTTGTGCGCGACCGTGGCGGCGTTCCACGACTGGCGGTTGGCTTCGTGCAGGTCTTTCTTCATGGCGTGGTCGCGTCGGGTCGGGTGGGCCAGCCCGCCAGGTGGCGTTCGGCGATGCCCGTGAGCGCGGTGATCCACGCCGGGCTGTCGTTGAGGCAGGGGATGTAGCCGAAGCGCTCGCCGCCCGCGTGCAGGAAGGCTTCGCGGCCTTCCATGGCGATCTCTTCGAGGGTCTCGAGGCAGTCGGCCGGAAAGCCCGGGCACACCACGTCGACGTGCTTCACGCCGCGCGCGCCGAGTTCGCGCAGGGTGGGCTCGGTGTAGGGCTCCAGCCACTTGGCGCGGCCGAAGCGCGATTGGAAGGTCGTGCGGTACTGCGTGGACGCCAGGCCCAGCCGTGCCGCGAGCAGGCGCGCGGTCTCGAGGCACTGCGCCTCGTAGGGATCGCCCAGCGCGATGTTGCGCGCGGGAATGCCGTGGAAGCTCATCACCAGCAGCTCGCCGCGGCCTTCGGTCTTCCAGTGCTTCTCGATGCCCTGGGCCAGCGCCTCGATGTAGGCGGGGTCGTCGTGGTACTGGTTGACGAAACGGAACTCGGGCACGCGGCGCTGGCGGCGGCTCCACGCGTTCACCGCGTCGATCACGCTGGCCGTGGTGGTGGCGGAGTACTGCGGGTAGGCCTGCAGCACCAGCACGCGCGTCGCGCCCTCGGCCTGCAATGCATCGAGCCGCGAGGCGATCGAGGGGTTGGCGTAGCGCATCGCGTCGCGCACCGTCACGCGGTGGCCGCGTTCGCCGAGCCAGCCGGCCAGCAGGGTGGCCTGCTTCTGCGTCCAGACCTTGAGCGGCGAGCCCTCGGGCAGCCAGATGCTGGCGTACTTCGCGGCCGACTTGGCGGGCCGCGTGCGCAGGATGATGCCGTGCAGGATCAGCGCCCACAGCGCCCTGGGAATCTCGACCACGCGCGGGTCGCCCAGGAAGTCGGCGAGGTAGGGGCGCACCGCGGCGGCGGTGGGGGCATCGGGCGAACCCAGGTTGCACCAGAGCACGGCGGTGCGGTCGTTCTTGCTGTTCTGACTGTCTTGAGGGGCGAGAGGCATGCGATATTCTCGGGCATGACTTCCGCTTCCCCGGCGCCCGGCGGCGCCACGCCGCTCGACATCTCGCGCATCTCGGCGATCACGCTCGACCTCGACGACACCCTGTGGCCGATCTGGCCGACCATCGAGCGGGCCGAGCGCGTGCTGCACGAATGGCTGCTGCGCGAGGCGCCCAAGACGGCCTCGCTGCTGCTCACGCCGGGCGTGCTGCGCGAGCTGCGCGAAGCCACCGCCAAGGAGCGCTCCGACCTCGCGCACGACCTGAGCGCGCTGCGCCGCGAGTCGATCCGCACGGCGCTCGTGCGCGCGGGCGAAGACCCGGCGCTGGCCGACCCGGCCTTCGACGCCTTTTTCGAAGAGCGCCAGCGCGTCACGCTGTACGACGACGCACTGCCGGCGCTCAAGTGGCTCAGCGAGCGCTACCCGCTGGTGGCGGTGTCGAACGGCAACGCCGACATCCACAAGACCGGCGTCGGCCGGTGGTTCCGCACCGCCTTCAATGCGCGCGCCTTCGGCAGCGGCAAGCCGCATGCGCCGATCTTCCGCGCCGCGGCGGCCTCGGTCGGCCTGCTGCCGAAAGACGTGCTGCACGTGGGCGACGATGCCGCGCTCGACGTGGTGGGCGCGCTCAACGCCGGCATGCAGGCCGCCTGGCTGGTGCGCGACGAGCGCCCGTGGGAGCACGGCGCGCGTCCGCAGCTGATCGTGCCCAACCTGCACGCGCTGTGCATCGCGCTGGGCGCTTGAACCTCAGCGGAACACGGGGCGGAAGAAGCTGCGTTCGTAGCTGACGATGCAGCGGGTCTCTTCGGCGTAGCGGAAGGCGGCCTGGCAGTCGGCGTCCTGCATCGAGTCGGCGCGGTAGGTTTCGTACGCGGCCAGGCTCGGGAAGCTGAACATCGCCAGCGCCACGTTGTTGGCGCCTTCGGACGGCAGGAAGTAGCCGTGGTGCTGGCCGCCGAACTTCTCGACCAGCGGAATCCAGAGCTTGCCGTAGTGCTCGAATTCCTTGAGCTTGAAGGGATCGACGATGTAGCGCAGGTAGCAGGTGATCATGGGTGAGGAATGTCAGGGGACTATCGGCGCGGCCCGAGCGGCGCGCGGCTGCCCGGACTATAGTTTTGCGACGGCCTCCTTTCATTGCTTTCGCGCGAATTTCCTTCCATGCATCTCTCCACCTGGCTCCTCTTTTGCGGCGTGACCCTGGTCGTCGCCTTCACGCCCGGCCCGGCCGTGCTGCTCGCGGTCTCCAATGCCATCTCCGTCGGCCCGCGCCGCGCGATGATCAGCTCGCTGGGCAACGCCTGCGGGCTCTTCCTGGTCTCAGCCGCCGCGATGGGCGGGCTGGGCGTGGTGCTCAACACCTCGGCCACGGCCTTCATGGTGCTGAAGGTGGCGGGTGCGGGCTACCTCGTGTACCTGGGTATCCGGCAGTGGCGCAGCCGCACGAGCGTGTTCGCCGAGCTGCAGCCGTCGGCCGCGCCGGCGCCTTCGCGTTCCGCGCGCCGGCTGTTCGGGCATGGCGTGACGGTGGCGCTGACCAACCCGAAGGGCATCCTGTTCTTCTCGGCGCTGTTCCCGCAGTTCCTCACGCACGACGCGCCGATCCTCACGCAGTTCGCCGTGCTCACCACGACCTTCGCGGCCGGCTCGGTGCTGGCGCATGGCTCCTACGTGCTGCTGGCGCGCCTGCTGAAGAAGCAGTTCGCGAACCCGAAGCGCGCGCAGCTGTTCAACCGCGTGTCGGGCGGTGCTTTCGTGCTGCTGGGGTTGAGCCTGCTGCGCTTGCGCAACAAGACGGCCTGAAAAGGCCGCAGACTTTCTTCAGTCGAGCCCGAAACGCTCGCGCAGCGCCGCGCAGAAATCGGCGGTGCCGCTGAGCGAGAGCGTGAGGGTGTCCAGGCGCGGGTTGTCTTCCCGCGTGCGCTGCACGTCGCAGTCCCACACCGCACCGTCGTCGAGCGCGCCGCGCGCACCGGGGAAGGTGGCCTCGGCCCAGGCCAGCACTTGCGCGATCTCGGCTTCCACCTCGGGCGTGCGCTCGGGCGGGGTCGAGGCCATGGCGTCGAAGGTGCCGTGGTCTTCGGTGTCTTCGCTGTAGTCGAAGTCCAGGTAGCGCAGGGTCGTTGTCATGGGGTGGCAAGTGCGCGCGCGACGGCCAGTCCGTTGAGGACCGCGCCTTCGAGCGTGGCGGGATAAGGGCCTTCGGTGTAGTCGCCGCAGGCCTGCAGCCCCGGCGTGATGGCGGCCGGCGGGCGCGCCAGGCCGGGCGTGCAGGCGAAGGTGGCGCGTTTCTCGACGACGGTCTGGATCGGCGTGAGCCCCGGTTGCCCGAGCTGCGCGCCGGCTTGCGCGAGCACCTGTTTCTCGAGCGTCTCGCGCGGCGTTTCGTTGGCGCTCACGACGAAGGCGAGCACGCCTTCTGGCCCACCGAGCTGGCCGCGGTCGAACACGAACTGGGCCGGTGCGCTGCCCGGCTGGCTGCGCAGCGCGAGCATCGGCTCGGCCAGCGGCGCGGCGCCGCGCACGTAGACCGTGGCAATCGCCTCGAAGCGCAGCGATTCGGTGACGTTGCACCAGCGCGAAGCGGCCGGCAGGCCGGTGGCACGCACGAGGCGTGCGGCGTCCCAGGGCGCGCAGGCCAGCACGGCCTGGTCGAAGACCTCGTCATCGACGCGCCACCGGTCGCCCTCGGGCGCGATGGCGCGCACGCGGTGGCCGATGCGCGCGGTGGCGCCGTGCTGCGCGAGCCAGGCCAGCGCGGCATCGGGCAGCAGGGCGCCGAGGTCGATGCGCGGCAGCAGCAGGTCGGCACCGCCGCGCCCGCTGAACAGCGCGTCGTGCAGCACGCGCAGGAACACCTGGCCGCTCGATTGCGGCACGGGCGTGTTGAGCGCCGAGACGCACAGCGGCTCGATGAGTTCGTGCATCACGCGCGGCGTGAGGCCGGCGCACAGCGTGGCGACGCTGGTGCCCGGCGCGCAGCGAAAGCCCGCGAGGCGCCAGCGCACGGCAGTGGCCAGCAGCGCGGCCTTGTCGCGCCAGCTCCAGCCGCGCGCGGTGAAGATGCCGATGAGCAGGTCGAGCGGCGGCGGCCGGCCCGCGGGCAGCTGCAGCCCGCCGCCGTCGGCAAAGCGCAGCGACAGCGGCAGGCGCTGCAGGGCGGTGTCGACATCCACCCCCACGTCGCGCATGAGCGCCAGCGTGGCGGTGTAGGCGCCGATCAGGATGTGCTGGCCGTTGTCCAGCGCCATGTCGTGCATGTGATCGACCCGCCGCGCCCGCCCGCCGGCCATCGGCGCGGCTTCGAACAGGGTGACGGCGTGCCCGAGGCGCGTGGCCTCGACGGCGCAGGCCAGGCCGGCCCAGCCGGCGCCGATGACGGCGAGCCTCATGGGCACGAAGGGTGGGGCGTCATATCCGGCCCAGCGCCTGGACCTTCCAGGCGAGCCACAGCTTGCGCACGGGCGTCAGGCTGATGCGCTGGTTGAGCACCTGGAAGTCGTCGCGCTCGATCTCGCGCAGCAGCGTGCGGTAGATGCTGGCCATCATCAGGCCGGGCTTTTGCGTGCGGCGGTCGGCCAGCGGCAGCAGGGCCAGTGCTTCGTCGTAGGCGGCGTGGGCGCGCTGGGCCTGGAACTTCATGAGCGCGACAAAACGGTCGGAGTGCACGCGGTTCAGGATCTCGTGCGCCTTCACGTCGAACTGCTGCAGCTCGTTGACCGGCAGGTAGATGCGACCGCGCAGCGCGTCTTCGCCAACGTCGCGCAGGATGTTGGTGAGCTGCAGCGCCAAGCCGAGCTTGTGGGCGTAGGCGGTGGTCTGCGGATCGGTCTGGCCGAAGATGCGCGCGGCGACTTCGCCGACCACGCCGGCCACCAGGTGGCAGTAGCGCGCGAGGCCGGGAAAGTCGAGGTAGCGGGTCTGGTCCAGGTCCATCTGGCAGCCGTCGATCACTTCGTTGAGCTGGCGCGCCTCGATGCCGTAGGTGGCGGCATGCGGCATGAGCGCCAGCATGACCGGGTGGCGCGGCGTGCCGGCAAAGGCCTGGGCGACCTCGGTGCGCCACCAGGCGAGCTTGGTGGCGGCCACGCCGGGGTCGGAGACCTCGTCCACCACGTCGTCGACTTCGCGGCAGAAGGCATAAAAAGCCGTGATCGCGGCGCGCCGCGGCTTGGGCAGGAACAGGAAGGCGTAATAGAAACTGCTGCCCGAAGCGGCGGCCTTGTCTTGCACGTATTGCTCGGGATTCATCGGGGAGGCGCTGCTTTCATGGGCCGTGATTGTCTCCGCATCCGCCATGCCTTCCAGAGCAGCACGGGCGCGTCGGCCTTGCCGACGGTGGGGCGCTGCGTGAAGGTGTCGAAGCCCAGGTCCTCGATCTTGTCCAGGATGCGCAGGCCACCCTGCACGACCAGGCGCAGCTCCCAGCCCACGCGGCCCGGCAGGCGGTGCACGAGCGGGGCGCCCTCGGTCATGAGCTCGCGCGCCCAGAAGGCCACCACCGCTATCAGATTGATAGCTTCCTGCGGCGGCGGCGCGGAAGACAGGGGCGCGAAGACCTTGAAATGCTCGGAGGTCAGGCCGCGCCGCGCGCAGTCGGTGCGCGGAAAGTAGAAGCGCCCGCGCGGCAGGTCGACGCTCGGGTCCTGCCAGAAGTTGATGAGCTGCAGCGCGCTGCAGATGGCGTCGCTCTGGGCCAGCGCCTGCGCATCGGTCACGCCGTACAGGTGCAGCAGCAGCCGGCCGACCGGGTTGGCGGAGCGGCGGCAGTAGTCGAGCAGCTCGGCGCGGTCGGCGTAGGTGCCGCGGTCGCGGGTCTTCTCGATGTCCTGCATGAAGGCGCTGAGCAGGTCGGCGAGCAGGTCTTCGGGCAGGCGGTATTGGCCGATGGCCCAGGCCAGCGGGCCGAACACGTGGGGCCAGCGCGAGTCGGGCAGCGCGTCGCCGCGCGCGGCGGCGGCCAGTTCCTCGCGGTAGGCGCGCAGCTCGGCCAGGCGCGCATCGGGCGAGGCGTCGCCCTCGTCGGCGATGTCGTCGGCGGTGCGCGCGAAGTGGTAGATCGCGGCGATGGGCGGGCGCAGGTGCGGCGGGCACAGCCAGGAGGCCACGGGGAAGTTTTCGTAATGGGCCGGCGCGGCGGCATGACGAGGATTGGCAGGAGGAGTGGCGGACACGCCACGATTGTCGGCGACGTCATGTCCGGGCACTATGCTCGTGGCGTCGCCACTTTCCATCTCTCTTTCGCCCATGACGATGAAAGCAACTGCCGCGGCTTCCGGGACTTCGCTTCCCGCTTCGGGCGACACGGCACACGCGGCCGGGCCCGGTTTGATGATCGCGGCGCTGGGCGTCGTCTTCGGCGACATCGGCACCTCGCCGCTGTACGCCTTCAAGGAGACGATGAACCCCGAGCACGGCGTGCCGTTCTCGCCCGACGCGGTGCTGGGCCTGCTCTCGCTGATCTTCTGGGGCCTGATGTTCGTGGTGACGCTCAAGTACGTGGTGTTCGTGCTGCGCGCCGACCACGACGGCGAAGGCGGCATCCTGGCGCTGCAGGCGCTGGCGCGCAACGCCGTTTCCGGCCCGAAGACCCGGCCTTGGGTGTGGCGCGGGATCGGGGTCCTGGGCCTGGTGGGCGCGGCCATGTTCTACGGCGACAGCCTCATCACGCCGGCGATCTCAGTGCTGTCGGCGGTGGAGGGCCTGGAGGTGCAGGCGCCGGTGCTGCAGCGCGTGGTGATCCCGATCACGTTGGCCATCCTCGTCGGGCTGTTCATGGTGCAGAAGAAGGGCACCGGTGTGGTCGGCAAGATCTTCGGGCCTGTGATGCTGCTGTGGTTCCTGGTGCTGGGCGTGGCGGGGCTGTGGCAGGTGCTGCAGCAGCCGCAGGTGCTGGCGGCGCTCGACCCGCGCCGGGCGGTGGGCTTCCTGGTGGTGCACCGGGCGCAGTCGCTGGCCGTGCTGGGCGCGGTGTTCCTGGCGTTCACGGGCGGGGAGGCGCTGTATGCCGACATGGGGCACTTCGGCGCCAGGCCGATCCGTCTCGCGTGGCTCTTCATCGCGCTGCCGGGGCTGGTGCTCAACTACTTCGGGCAGGGCGCGCTGGTGCTGGCGAACCCGGCGGCCATCGACAACCCGTTCTTCCGGCTCTTTCCCTCGTGGGGCGTGCTGCCGATGGTGGTGCTGGCCGCCATGGCCACGGTGATCGCGTCGCAGGCGGTGATCTCGGGCGCCTTCTCGCTCACCGCGCAGGCGATGCGCATGGGCTACCTGCCGCGCATGCGCGTGGTGCAGACTTCGGGCACGGCCATCGGGCAGATCTACGTGCCAGCCGTCAACTGGTTGCTGATGGTCGGCGTGCTGCTGCTGGTGCTGGGCTTCCGCAGTTCGGGCGCGCTGTCGGCGGCGTATGGCATCGCGGTGTCGATCACGATGGTGACGACCACATTGCTGGCCGGCATCGTGGCCTGGGGCCTGTGGCGCTGGAACAAGGTGGCGGTGGCGGTCGGCGTGGCGGCCTTCGCGGCGGTCGACCTGACCTTCGTGGTGTCCAACAGCCTGAAGGTGGCCGAGGGCGGCTGGCTCACGCTGGCGGTGGCGGCCGGCGTGATGGTGCTGTTCACCACCTGGGCCAAGGGCCGGCGCCTGGGCCTGGAAGCGGCGGCGGCCGACAGCCTGCCGCTGCGCCCCTTCGTCGAGTCGCTGGCGCTGAACATGCCGCATCGGGTGAGTGGCACGGCCGTGTTCCTGAACCCCGACGCCACGGCGGTGCCCCACGCGCTGCTGCACAACCTCAAGCACAACCAGGTGCTGCACGAGCAGGTGATCGTGCTGCGCGTGCTCTCGTGCGACACGCCGCGCGTGGACGCGCGCCTGCGCATCGAGGCCGAGCAGCTGATGGACGGCATCTGGGTGGTCACGGCGCGGCACGGCTTCATGGAGCGGGCCGACGTGCCCGAGTTCATCCGCATCCTGGCCTACCAGAAGACCCTGGCCATCGACTCGATGAAGACCTCGTACTTCGTCTCCCGCGCCTCGGTGGGCGAGGAGAACCTGCCGGGCATGAACCCGGTGCGACGGGTGCTGTTCGGCTGGCTGCAGCGCAACGCGGGCCGGGCATCCGATTACTTCGAGCTTCCTGATAACCGGCTGGTTGAAATGGGGCAGAGAACCTAGCGCAGACATTGCTGTCGACATGGTCAACTGACCCGCGGGTCATTGACACTGTTTAACGTTTACCCTAGATTACTAACCGGTGGGTCATTAATGGCCCGGTTCCTCTCTTCTTGGGTGTCTCATGACCGCCTCCGCCGCCTCACTCCGTGCCCGCAGCGCCGCCTGGCTGCTGCTTCCCGCCATCTTTCTGGCCGGCTGTTCGCCGAAACCGCCCGCCCAGGAGCCCGTGAGGGCGGTCAAGTTCGTGACCGTCGGCACCAGCGACTACGACGCCCAGCCCGAGTTCTCGGCCGAGGTGCGGGCCCGGGTCGAATCGCGCCTGGGCTTCCGGGTGGCGGGCAAGATCACCAAACGCCAGGCCGAACTCGGCCAGCACGTGCAGGCCGGCCAGGTGCTGGCCCAGCTCGATCCGCAGGACTACCGCCTGGCCGCCGAGGCCGCCCGCGCCCAGCAGGCCGCCGCGCTGACCAACCGCGACCTCGCGGCCGCCGACCTGAAGCGCTACACCGAACTGCGATCGCAGAACTTCATCAGCGGTGCCGAACTGGAACGCCGCGAAACCACCTGGAAGGCCGCGCAGGCCCAGCTTGAACAGGCGCAGGCGCAGCTGGCCTCGCAAGGCAACCAGGCTAGCTACACGACGCTGGTGGCCGACGTGGCGGGCGTCATCACGGCCATCGAGGCCGAGCCGGGCCAGGTGGTGCAGGCCGGCACGCCGGTCGTGCGCATCGCCCAGGACGGCGCGCGCGACGTGGTGTTCGCGGTGCCTGAAGACCGCGCCGCGCTGATCAAGCCCGGCTCGCCGGTCGCGGTGCGCGGCTGGTCCGGCGGCGAGGTGCTGCAGGGCCAGGTGCGCGAGGTGGCGGCCAGTGCCGACGCGGTCACGCGCACCTATTCGGTCAAGGTGTCGATCGACGCCGCGACCTCGCCGGCGCTCGGTGCCACCGTCTACGCCAGGCCGCAGGCGCTGGCCCGCACCGACGTCGCGGTGATCAAGCTGCCGACCAGCGCGCTGCGCCAGGAAGGCAAGGGCTCGGCGGTCTGGGTGCTCGACAAGGACAGCATGACCGTGCGCTCGCAGCCGGTGCAGGTGGTCACGGCCGACGGCAATGAGGCGGTGATCGGCTCGGGCCTGTCGACCGGGATGATGGTCGTGGCCGCGGGCGTGCACGTGCTGTCGCCGGGGCAGAAGGTCACCATCTACCAGTCGAAGGAGGCCATGGCGGCCGCCGCCAATGGCCAGCAACAGGCGCAGGCGAAGCAGCAGGCCGTCGAGGCCGTGGCCGCGACGAAGAAGGAGATCGCAACGGGTGCCGCCAAATGACGGAAGGCCCAGCGACCCCCGCGACAACCCCGGCGCCTGAGTCTGGGTACAAGTCGCCCGGCTTCAACCTTTCCAAATGGGCGCTGGACCACGCGCCGCTCACGCGCTACCTGATGGTGGTGCTGATGGTGCTGGGCGCCTTCGCGTACTTCCAGCTCGGCCAGGACGAAGACCCGCCGTTCACCTTCCGTGCCATGGTGGTGCGCACCTACTGGCCCGGCGCCACGGCGCAGCAGGTGGCCGAGCAGGTCACCGACAAGCTGGAGCGCACGCTGCAGGAAGCGCCGTACGCCGACAAGATCCGCAGCTACTCCAAGCCGGGCGAGTCGCAGATCATTTTCCAGATCAAGGACTCGTCGAAGGCCGCCGAGGTGGCCAACGTCTGGTACACGGTGCGCAAGAAGATCGGCGACATGCGCGGCACCTTGCCCGCGGGTGTGCAGGGGCCGTTCTTCAATGACGACTTCGGCGACGTCTACGGCGTGATCTACGCGCTGGAAAGCGAAGGCTTCAGCTACGCCGAGCTCAAGACGCTGGCCGACGATGTGCGCCAGCAGTTGTTGCGCGTGAAGGACGTGGCCAAGGTCGACCAGTTCGGCGTGCAGGACGAGAAGGTCTTCATCGAGATCTCGCAGAAGCGCCTGGCCCAGCTGGGGCTCGACTTCAACGCCGTGCTGGCCCAGCTCGGCTCGCAGAACGCGGTCGAAAGCGCCGGCACGATCCAGTCGCCTCTGGACGTGGTGCAGGTGCGCGTGGGCGGCCAGTTCACCAGCGTCGAGCAGCTGCGCGAGATGCCGATCCGCGGCAGTTCGGGCAACCAGATCAAGCTCGGCGACATCGCGGAGATCCGCCGCGGGTACGTCGATCCGCCGGCCGTCAAGGTGCACCACCAGGGCAAGGAAGTGATTGCGCTCGGTGTGTCGATGGCCAAGGGCGGCGACATCATCGCGCTGGGCAAGGCGCTCAAGGCCACCACCGCCACCATCGACCAGCGCCTGCCGGCCGGCGTGAAGCTGGCGCAGGTGCAGGACCAGCCGGTGTCGGTGGCCAGCTCGGTCAACGAATTCGTCGGCGTGCTCATCGAGGCCGTGGCCATCGTGCTGGCCGTGAGCATCATCGCGCTGGGCCTGCACAAGGGCGGGCGCTTCGGCTGGTACATCGACATGCGCCCGGGGCTGGTGGTGGCGATCACCATTCCGCTGGTGCTGGCCGTGACCTTCCTGGCCATGAACTACTTCGGCATCGGGCTGCACAAGATATCGCTGGGGTCGCTGATCATCGCGCTCGGCCTCTTGGTCGACGACGCGATCATTGCGGTCGAGATGATGGTGCGGAAGATGGAAGAGGGCTACGACAAGGTCCGCGCCGCCACCTTCGCCTACGACGTCACGGCCAAGCCGATGCTCACGGGCACGCTCATCACGGCGGCGGGCTTTTTGCCGATCGGCATCGCCAAGTCGGTGACGGGCGAATACACCTTTGCGATCTTCGCGGTGACGGTGATCGCGCTGGTGCTGTCGTGGATCGTGTCGGTGTACTTCGTGCCGTACCTGGGCACGCTGCTGCTCAAGGTGAAGCCGCACGACCCCGACGCGCCGCCGCACGAGCTGTTCGACACGCCGTTCTACAACAGCTTCCGCCGCGCCGTGAACTGGTGCGTGCAGCACCGCTGGGTGACCATCGGTGCCACCGTGCTGATCTTTGCGCTGGGCATCGTCGGCATGGGCAAGGTGCAGCAGCAGTTCTTCCCCGATTCGAGCCGGCCCGAGATCATGGTGGACATCTGGTTCCCCGAAGGCACCTCGTTCGCCGCCAACGAAGAGGTGGCCAAGCGCGTCGAGCAGCGCGTGATGAAGGAAGAGGGCGTGAAGACCGTCAGCACCTGGATCGGCTCCGGCGTGCCGCGCTTCTACCTGCCGCTGGACCAGGTGTTTCCGCAGACCAACGTGTCGCAGCTCATCGTGCTGGCACAGGACCTGAAGGTGCGCGAGCGACTGCGCCTGCGCCTGCCTGCGCTGCTGGCCGAAGAATTCCCCGAGGTGCGCGGCCGCGTCAAGCTGCTGCCCAACGGGCCGCCGGTGCCGTACCCGGTGCAGTTCCGCGTGATCGGCACCGAGCCCGCCCAGCTGCGCGCCCGCGCCGACGAGGTGAAGGCCGTGCTGCGCGAGAGCACCAACATGCGCGGCGTGAACGACAACTGGAACGAGTCGGTCAAGGTGATCCGCCTCGAAATCGACCAGGCCAAGGCGCGCGCGCTCGGTGTGACCAGCCAGGCCATCGCCCAGGCCTCGCGCACCATGTTCAGCGGCACCACGGTCGGCCAGTACCGCGAGAACGACCTGCTGATCGACATCGTGCTGCGCCAGTCGGCTGACGAGCGCGAGGCCATCTCGGACATCGGCAACGCCTACATCCCGACGACCACGGGCCGTTCGATCCCGCTCACGCAGATCGCCCGCCCGGTGTTCACCTGGGAACCGGGCGTGATGTGGCGCGAGAACCGCGACTACGCCATCACCGTGCAGGGCGACGTGGTGGAAGGCCTGCAGGGCGCCACCGTGACCGAGCAGCTGCTGCCGAAACTGCGTCAGCTCGAGGCCGGCTGGCATGCGGCCGGGCAGGGCGGCTACCGCATCGAGGTGGCCGGCGCCGTGGAGGAAAGCTCCAAGGGCTCGGCCTCGATCGTGGCGGGCGTGCCGATCATGCTGTTCCTGGTGTTCACGCTGCTGATGCTGCAGCTGCACAGCTTCAGCCGCTCGCTGCTGGTGTTCATCACCGGCCCGATGGGCATCGCCGGCGTGGCCGCCGCGCTGCTGCTGCTGAACCGGCCCTTCGGCTTCGTGGCGCTGCTCGGCGTGATCGCGCTCATGGGCATGATCCAGCGCAACGCCGTGATCCTGATCGACCAGATCGAGCTCGACCGCGCTGCCGGCGTGCCGGCCTGGGACGCGATCGTCGAGTCGGCCGTGCGGCGCCTGCGCCCCATCGTGCTGACCGCCGCGGCGGCGGTGCTGGCGATGATCCCGCTGTCGCGCAGCGTGTTCTGGGGGCCGATGGCCGTGGCCATCATGGGCGGGCTGATCGTGGCCACCGTGCTGACGCTGCTGGCGCTGCCGGCCATGTACGCCGCGGCCTTCCGCATCAAGCGGGAGCCGCAAACCGCTGCCGCCTGACAAGGTGCTTTTCACGGGCCGTTGTCGTGCGGCCCGTATCCCTTGCGCGAGAGTGGGTGAAATCCCCCAAAGGGGGAAGCCGGAAGGCCCCCATTCTTGCGTTTAAAATGCGCGGTTGACCGATTTCAGGCGGACGGTCTTGGGCCAGCGGTTTTTCCGCAGCGCCGAGGCCGTCCGCCTTTGCATTCACCTGAAATTTGGCATCGCGCGGGTGGCGAAATTGGTAGACGCACCAGGTTTAGGTCCTGACGTTCGCAAGAACGTGCCGGTTCGAGTCCGGCCCCGCGCACCAGCCACACCCCTCACAAGGAAGACACCATGACCGTGAACGTTGAAACTCTCGAGA
Organism: Variovorax sp. GW531-E2; assembly: GCF_059423125.1. Classification (NCBI taxonomy): domain Bacteria; kingdom Pseudomonadati; phylum Pseudomonadota; class Betaproteobacteria; order Burkholderiales; family Comamonadaceae; genus Variovorax; species Variovorax sp. GW531-E2. The sequence goes on from NZ_JBWKXQ010000013.1 coordinate 63,607, forward strand.
AGCTCGAACGCAAGATCACGCTGACCCTGCCGGTCGGCACCATCCAGAACGAAGTCGATTCGCGCCTCAAGAAGCTCGCGCGCACCGTCAAGATGGACGGCTTCCGTCCCGGCAAGGTGCCGATGAACGTCGTGGCTCAGCGCTACGGCTACTCGGTGCACTACGAAGTCATGAACGACAAGGTCGGTGAAGCCTTCTCGCAAGCCGCGAACGAAGCCAAGCTGCGTGTCGCCGGCCAGCCCCGCATCACGGAGAAGGAAGAGTCGCCCGAAGGCCAGCTCGCCTTCGACGCGGTCTTCGAAGTGTTCCCCGAAGTCAAGATCAACGACCTGTCGGGCGCTGAAGTCGAGAAGCTGTCGGCCGAAGTCGGCGACGAAGCCATCGACAAGACCCTGGACATCCTGCGCAAGCAGCGCCGCACCTTCGCCCAGCGCGCCCAAGACGCCGTGGCCGAAGACAACGACCGCGTGACGGTCGACTTCGAAGGCAAGATCGACGGCGAGCCCTTCCAGGGCGGCAAGGCCGAAGACTTCCAGTTCGTCGTCGGCGAAGGCCAGATGCTCAAGGAATTCGAAGACGCCGTGCGCGGCATGAAGTCCGGCGACAGCCGCACCTTCCCGCTGTCGTTCCCGGCCGATTACCACGGCAAGGACGTGGCCGGCAAGCAAGCCGACTTCATGGTCACCGTGAAGAAGATCGAAGCCTCGCACCTGCCCGAAGTCAACGAGCAGCTGGCCAAGTCGCTCGGCATCGCCGAAGCCACCGTGGAAGGCCTGCGCGCCGACATCAAGCGCAACCTCGAGCGTGAAGTGAAGTTCCGCCTGCTGGCCCGCAACAAGAACGCCGTGATGGACGCCCTGGTGGCCAACGCCGAACTCGACCTGCCGAACGCCAGCGTGCAGTCGGAAGTCGCCCGCATGATCGACGGCGCCCGCGCCGAGCTCAAGCAGCGCGGCATCAAGGACGCCGACAAGGCCCCGATCCCCGAGGAAGTGTTCCGCCCGCAAGCCGAGCGCCGCGTGCGCCTGGGCCTGGTCGTGGCCGAGCTGGTGCGTGCCAACGAACTGCAGGCCAAGCCCGAGCAGATCAAGGCCCACATCGACGAGCTGGCCGCCAGCTACGAGAAGCCGCAAGACGTCGTGCGCTGGTACTTCAGCGACAACAACCGACTGGCGGAAGTCGAAGCCGTGGTCATCGAGAACAACGTGACCGACTTCGTGCTGGGCAAGGCCAAGGTCAACGAAAAGTCGGTGTCGTTCGACGAACTGATGGCGCAGCAGCAGTAAGCTGGTTTCCGTCGCTGCATGCAGCAACGCCGATGGGGCTTGTGCTTTGCGGCACGAGCCCCATTTCACTCAGGCGTACAGTTCAATCAGAGCGAACGAATCCATTTTCCGGAGAGCAAATTCATGAGCGCACAGGAAATTCAAGGCCTCGGCATGATCCCGATGGTCGTCGAGCAGTCGGGCCGCGGCGAGCGGTCCTATGACATCTACTCGCGTCTCCTCAAGGAACGCATCATCTTCCTGGTGGGCGAGGTCAACGACCAGACCGCCAACCTCGTGGTGGCCCAGCTGCTGTTCCTCGAGAGCGAGAACCCGGACAAGGACATTTCGTTCTACATCAACTCCCCGGGCGGTAGCGTGAGCGCCGGCATGGCGATCTACGACACGATGCAGTTCATCAAGCCGTCGGTGTCGACCATGTGCCTGGGCTTCGCGGCCAGCATGGGCGCCTTCCTGCTGGCGGCCGGCGAGAAGGGCAAGCGTTTCTCGCTGCCCAACTCCAAGATCATGATCCACCAGGTGCTCGGCGGCGCACGCGGCCAGGCCACCGACATCGAAATCCATGCGCGCGACATCCTGCGCACCAAGGACCAGATGAACCGCATCCTGGCCGAACGCACCGGCCAGCCGCTGGAAAAGGTCAAGTCGGACACCGAGCGCGACTATTTCCTGACTGCCGACGAGGCCAAGGATTACGGCCTGGTCGACCAGGTCGTCTCCCAGCGCGGTTAATGCCGCCCGGCGCCTCGGGCGCCCAAAAGGCAAAAACGGCGTTTCCCACACGGGAAACGCCGTTTTTGTTTAGTTATCATTGTCCATACCCTGTCACGAGGCAAAAGTCCATGGCCGAAAAAAAAGGCACCTCCAGCGAAAAAACGCTTTATTGCTCGTTCTGCGGCAAGAGCCAGCATGAGGTCAAGAAGCTGATCGCGGGCCCTTCGGTCTTCATCTGCGACGAATGCATCGACCTGTGCAACGAGATCATCCGTGACGAGCTGCCGGCCGGTGAGGAAGCGCGCGACGCGCGCAGCGACCTGCCCACGCCGCTGGAGATCAAGACCAACCTCGACAACTACGTGATCGGCCAGGAGCCGGCCAAGCGCATGCTGTCGGTGGCGGTCTACAACCACTACAAGCGCCTGCGCCACAAGGAAAAGAACACCAAGGGCGACGAGGTCGAGCTCAGCAAGAGCAACATCCTGTTGATCGGCCCCACGGGTTCGGGCAAGACGCTCCTGGCGCAAACGCTCGCGCGCATGCTCGACGTGCCCTTCGTGATGGCCGACGCCACCACGCTGACCGAAGCCGGCTACGTGGGCGAGGACGTCGAGAACATCATCCAGAAGCTGCTGCAAAGCTGCAACTACGAGGTCGAGCGTGCCCAGCGCGGCATCGTCTACATCGACGAAATCGACAAGATCTCGCGCAAGTCCGACAACCCCTCGATCACCCGCGACGTGTCGGGCGAAGGCGTGCAGCAGGCGCTGCTGAAGCTCATCGAAGGCACCATGGCCAGCGTGCCGCCCCAGGGCGGGCGCAAGCACCCGAACCAGGACTTCCTGCAGATCGACACGACCAACATCCTGTTCATCTGCGGCGGCGCCTTTGCCGGGCTGGAGAAGGTCATCGAAAACCGCACCGAGGCCTCGGGTATCGGCTTCGGCGCCGCAGTGAAGAGCAAGGCCCAGCGCAGCATCACCGAGGTGTTCCGCGAAGTCGAGCCCGAAGACCTGATCAAGTTCGGCCTGATCCCCGAACTCGTGGGCCGCATGCCCGTGGTCGCCTCGCTGGCCGAGCTGAGCGAAGACGCGCTGGTGCAGATCCTGACCGAGCCCAAGAATGCGGTGGTGAAGCAGTTCACCAAGCTGCTGCAGATGGAAGGCGTGGACCTCGAAATCCGTCCCGCGGCGCTCAAGGCGATCGCACGCAAGGCGCTGGCCCGCAAGACCGGTGCGCGCGGCCTGCGCTCGATCCTTGAACAGTCGCTGATCGACACCATGTTCGAATTGCCGAACGCGACCAATGTCGACAAGGTGGTGGTCGAGGAATCGACCATCGACGAAAACAAGCCCCCGCTGCTCGTGTACCGCGAAACGGCGAAAAAGGCCTAAAGGACAAGGACGCTCATGTCTGGTCATACCCCATTGCCCCCCGAAGCCCTCGACCTGCCGCTGCTGCCGCTGCGCGACGTCGTGGTGTTTCCCCACATGGTGATCCCGCTCTTCGTGGGTCGCCCGAAGAGCATCAAGGCGCTCGAGCTGGCGATGGAGGCCGAGCGCCGCATCATGCTGGTGGCCCAGAAGGCCGCCGCCAAGGACGAGCCCTCGGTCGAGGACATGTTCGAGGTCGGCTGCGTCTCGACCATCCTGCAGATGCTCAAGCTGCCCGACGGCACCGTGAAGGTGCTGGTCGAAGGCCAGCAACGCGCCCGCGTGAACCGCATCGATGACGGCGAGACGCACTTCTCGGCCAACGTGACGCCCGTCGAGGCGCCCGAAGGCGGCGAGAAGGGCACCGAGGTCGAGGCGCTGCGCCGCGCGGTGATGCAGCAGTTCGACCAGTACGTCAAACTGAACAAGAAGATCCCGCCCGAGATCCTCACCTCGATCTCGAGCATCGACGACGCCGGCCGCCTGGCCGACACCATCGCTGCCCACCTGCCGCTCAAGCTCGACAACAAGCAGGCCGTGCTCGACCTGGACGACGTCAAGGCGCGCCTGGAAAACCTGTTCGGCCAGCTCGAACGCGAAGTCGACATCCTGAACGTCGACAAGAAGATCCGTGGCCGCGTGAAGCGCCAGATGGAGAAGAACCAGCGCGACTTCTACCTCAACGAGCAGGTCAAGGCCATCCAGAAGGAGCTCGGCGAAGGCGAAGAGGGCGCGGACATCGAGGAGATCGAGAAGAAGATCAAGCTCGCCAAGATGTCCAAGGAAGGCCTGAAGAAGGCCGAGGGCGAGCTCAAGAAGCTCAAGCTCATGTCGCCCATGTCGGCCGAAGCCACGGTGGTGCGCAACTACATCGACGTGCTCATCAGCCTGCCGTGGAGCAAGAAGACCAAGATCAAGCACGACCTGGCCAATGCCGAGGCCGTGCTCAATGCCGACCATTACGGCCTCGAGAAGGTCAAGGACCGCATCCTTGAATACCTCGCGGTGCAGCAACGCGTCGACAAGGTGAAGGCACCCATCCTGTGCCTCGTGGGCCCGCCGGGTGTCGGCAAGACCTCGCTGGGGCAGTCGATCGCGAAGGCGACCGGCCGCAAGTACACCCGCATGGCGCTGGGCGGCATGCGTGACGAAGCCGAGATCCGCGGTCACCGCCGCACCTACATCGGCGCGCTGCCGGGCAAGGTGCTGCAGGGCCTGAGCAAGATCGGCACGCGCAACCCGCTGTTCCTGCTCGACGAAATCGACAAGCTGGGCACCGATTTCCGCGGTGACCCGTCGAGCGCGCTGCTCGAGGTGCTCGACCCCGAGCAGAACCACACCTTCGGCGACCACTACGTGGAAGTCGACTTCGACCTGAGCGACGTGATGTTCGTCGCCACCTCGAACTCGATGAACATCCCGCCGGCGCTGCTGGACCGCATGGAAGTCATTCGCCTCTCGGGCTACACCGAGGACGAGAAGACCAACATCGCGATCAAGTACCTGCTGCCCAAGCAGATGAAGAACAACGGCGTGAAGGACGACGAACTGGCCGTCACCGAATCCGCCGTGCGCGACATCGTGCGCTACTACACGCGTGAAGCCGGCGTGCGCTCGCTCGAGCGCGAGCTGTCCAAGATCTGCCGCAAGGTGGTGAAGGGCCTGCTGCTCAAGCAACTGACGCCCAAGGTCACGGTCGACGGCGAGAACCTCAACGAGTTCCTCGGCGTGCGCAAGTACAGCTTCGGCCTGGCCGAGAAGCAGAACCAGGTCGGTCAGGTGGTCGGCCTTGCGTGGACCGAAGTCGGCGGCGACCTGCTGACGATCGAAGCCGTGACCATGCCCGGCAAGGGCGTGATCAGCCGCACCGGTTCGCTGGGCGACGTGATGAAGGAATCGGTCGAGGCCGCGCGCACCGTGGTGCGCAGCCGCTCGCGCCGCCTGGGCATCAAGGACGAGGTGTTCGAGAAGCGCGACATCCACATCCACGTGCCCGACGGAGCCACGCCCAAGGACGGCCCGAGCGCGGGTGCAGCGATGACGACGGCCTTCGTGTCGGCGCTCACGGGCATCCCGGTGCGTGCCGACGTCGCGATGACCGGCGAGATCACGCTGCGCGGCGAAGTCACCGCCATCGGCGGCCTGAAGGAAAAGCTGCTGGCAGCATTGCGCGGCGGCATCAAGACCGTGCTGATCCCCGAAGAGAACGCCAAGGACCTGCAGGACATTCCCGAGAACGTGAAGAACGGCCTCGAGATCGTGCCGGTGAAGTGGATCGACAAGGTGCTCGAGATCGCGCTCGAGAAAATGCCCGAGCCGCTGTCCGACGAAGAGGTGGCCGCTTCGGCTGCTGCGGTGGCCGAACTGGCCAAGCAGCGTGCTGCGGCGCCGGCCGTCGAAGGCTCGGTCAAACATTGATCGATTGATTGCAGAACTTGTGGAGCCTCAAAAAACTGGTATATAATTTGAGGCTCGAAACGCGGGAATAGCTCAGTTGGTAGAGCGCAACCTTGCCAAGGTTGAGGTCGAGAGTTCGAGACTCTTTTCCCGCTCCAGTTTTGAAAAAGGGAAGCAAGCAGCTTCCCTTTTTTTCGCAGTTCGATTTCGTTATTCAGCGTGGCGCGATAGCAAAGCGGTTATGCAACGGATTGCAAATCCGTCTAGCCCGGTTCGACTCCGGGTCGCGCCTCCACCCTCTCGTCAAGACCGATCGGCTCCGATACACAAGCCCCGCCAACCGACGTTGCCGGGGCTTGTTTCATTTGGGTTATCGTCGATGTTCAACCCGAGGCCCGGATGGTGAAATTGGTAGACACATCGGACTTAAAATCCGCCGCTTCCTTAATCGGGGCATACGGGTTCGACCCCCGTTCCGGGTACCACCATATTTACAAGGGAGTATTTGATGCCTCGCTACAACGCTCCATTTGAGATCCATGTGCATGGCGATGTGCCGCTGCGATCGGACGTGAGCTTCGAGCAGATCCAGGAGGCGCTGCGGCCGCTCTGGAAATACGCAGGCGCCAAATCGCTGGCCGACGGTGCCACCAGCACCTACGAAGAAGAACCCGGCATCCGCTTCGAGCAGAAGGACCACACGCTGCAGATCTGCTGGACCGTGCCGGGCGACGAAGACTTCCGCCAGGCGCTCGACGAGATGTGCATGGGCCTGAACGAACTTTCCGAACGCGGTGCCGCGATCGAAGTCACCTTCTACGACACCGATTTCGACGAAGAAGAGGGTGATCCCGACGAAGAATCGCGCGACGACTTCCTGATGCTGTTCGTGGGCCCCAACCCGGCCGCGATCATGCAGGTGCAGCGCGACCTGCTGGTCGAAGACGTGGTCAACCTCATGGAACGCCACTTCGACGGTGCCGAACTGGGCGGCGTGGTCGCCGAGATCGATCGCCTCTTCAGCGACCGTTTCGACGCGCTCGTGAACTCGCTCGAAATCGGCAAGCGTCCGCGCGGTGCCGGAGGGGCCGGCGGCGGCAGCGGTGGCGGCCACGGCGGTGGCCGTCGTCCGCGCCACCTGCACTGACCTTTCCCTTACCGCCCGGTCCCAAGGCCGCATGGCCCTGTTCCCAGCCTCCGCGTTGCGCCCCGGCGTGCGCAAGCGCGAGGTGTTCGGCTGGGCGATGTACGACTTCGCGAACTCGGGCTACACCACGGTCGTGATCACGGCGGTGTTCGCCGCCTACTTCGTGGGCGGCATCGCCAAGGGCGCGCCATGGGCCACCTTCGCGTGGACCGCGGCCCTCAGCACCTCGTATGCCATCGTGATGTTCACGATGCCCGCCATCGGCGCCTGGGCCGACCTGCGTGCCGCCAAGAAGCGCGTGCTGGTCATGACGACCACGGGCTGCGTGCTCGCCACGGCGGCTCTGGCGCTCACGCCGGGCTTTGCGGGCGGCGCGATGGGTGTCGCGCTCGCGATGGCGCTGGTGATCGTCTCCAATGCTTTCTATTCCTACGGCGAGTCTCTGACCGGCGCCTTCCTGCCCGAGCTGGCGACGGCCGAAGGCATGGGCAAGGTGAGCGGCTGGGGCTGGGCCTTCGGCTATGTCGGCGGCATGCTGGCGCTGGGGCTGTGCCTGGCGTACGTGCTGTGGTCGCAAGCGCGCGGGCTGCCGGCGGCGCACTTCGTGCCGGTCACCATGCTGATCACGGCGGCGATCTACGGCGTGGCCGCCTGCGTCACCTTCGCGCTGCTGCCCGAACGCGCCGTGCCGCAGGCCCGCCGCGGCCAGGACAGCGCCTGGCGGCAATTGCGCGCCACCTTCCAGCAGGCGCGCGCCTACCGCGACTTCATGTGGCTGCTGGTCTGCACCGTCTGCTACCAGGGCGGCGTGGCGGTCGCGATCACGCTGGCGGCGATCTACGCCGAACAGGTGATCGGCTTCGTCGCGAGCGAGACGATGGTGCTGATCTTCGTGCTCAACGTTGCGGCCGCGCTCGGCGCCTTCGCCTTCGGCTACGTGCAGGACCGCATCGGCCACAAGGTGTCGCTGGCCGCCACGCTGCTCGCGTGGATCGCGGTATGCGTGATCGCCGCATGGGTCACGACCAAGGGCGGCTTCTGGTGGGCCGCCGCCATCGCAGGGCTGGCGATGGGCTCGAGCCAGTCGGCGGGGCGCGCGATGACCGGCTACCTCGCGCCGCCGCAGCAGCTGGCCGAATTCTTCGGCCTCTGGACCTTCGCCACGCGCCTGGCCAGCATCATCGGCCCGCTGAGCTTCGGTGCCATCACCTGGGCCACCGGCGGCAACCAGCGCATCGCGATCCTGTCGACGGCCGTGCTGTTCGTCGGCGGGCTGTTGCTGCTGCTGCCGATCGATATGCAACGCGGCCGCAAGGCCGCGCTGCACGACAAGGCTGCTGCGCGATAGCGGCGCCCCGGCGCCTCAGGGCGCCTGCTGCAGCGACTTCGGCACCTTGAAGCGCTCGCCGTCATAGCGCAGCGTCACGGTGCTGAACTTGGCGGGCAGCGCTTTCTCGACGCAACCCTGGTCTTCCTGTTCCTGCGCGCGGCTTTGCACCAGCGTGCGCGACAGCTGCAGGTCGGCAAAGCCGTTGCTCGTGGTGCGCGCGACCGACAGCATGGTGCGCAGCTTCTCGAAGTGGCCGGTGCAGGTGGCGTCCCAGCCGCCGTTGTCGTGATCGAGCTCGACCTCCTGCAGCACCTGCTGCAGCTTGTTGCCGCGCTGCACATACAGGCGCACGGTCTCGCTGGCCTGCGGGCCCGAGGTCGTGCTGTTGCCGCGGTAGCGCACGCGCAGGCCGAAGGCGCGCGTGTCGGGGGACAGCACATAGCGCGAGGTATCGACACGGATTTCCTGGATCGAGGTGGTGGCGTCTTCGTCGAGCGCCTCGGGCAGGAAGATCCGCCCGATCACCGTGTCGCGGTCGGTGTTGCCGTTGTCGGGCCGCTGGATCAGCAGCAGCGCGAGGTCGAAGACCTTGGCGCCCTTGTCCGTGGTCTCGCGCGGCATGGGCAGCACCACGATGCTGCGGCCGGGAAACGCCGGCCAGACCTTGCATGCGGCCAGCCGCTCGTCGAGCGGCTGCTTCGGATAGAGCTTGGCGTGCATGCGCTCGGCCAACCCGCTTTCGCAGGCGGCGTGGCCCAGGCCGGCGGCCGAGGCCAGGCCCAGCAGGACCAGTGCATGACGCAGGAAGAAGAGGGCGCGCATGGCGGGTGAGTGGATGTCAGGCAGCGTTCGCCGCCGGCACCGAAGCGCCTTGCGCGCGTGCGGGCAGCCAGCGCGCCGCGGCGGCTTCGAGCACCGTCAGGTCGCCGCTGCTCTCGAGCACCAGCGCGCCTTCGCTGCCGTCGTCGGCCAGCCGGCCGAGCGATGCCAGCACGCGGCGCGTCTGCTGCGCGACCGGCGCGCCGGTGTCGATGAAGCGCAGCGTCGGCGGTGCGTGGCGCTGCAGTTCGTCTTTCACGAGCGGGTAATGCGTGCAGCCGAGCACCACGGTGTCGACCTGGCCCGCGCCGTCGCCGAAGGGGCCGGCCTGCGCCATGTAGCGCGCGCACAGCGCGGCGATGCCGGGGTTGTCGAAGCCTTCGATGGCCTTCACGAGACCGTCGCACGACACGGGCCGCACGGTGGCCGAGCCGCCGAAGGATTCGCGCAGGGCTGCGTACCGGGCGCTGGCCAGCGTGCCGCGCGTGGCCAGCACCGCGATGTGGCCCGTGCGGCTCGTCGCCACGGCGGGCTTGAGCGCCGGCTCCAGGCCCACGATGGGCAGCGCGGGAAATTCGGCGCGCAGCACGTGGATCGCCGCCGTGGTGGCCGTGTTGCAGGCCACCACCAGCGCCTTGATGTCGTGCGCACGCAGCAGGTGTTCGACCACCTGGCGCGAGTGCGCGATGACGTAGGCGTCGCCGCGTTCGCCATACGGCGCGTTCGCGGTGTCGGCGAAGTAGACGAAGCGTTCCATCGGCAGCTCGGCCTGCAGCGCGGCGAGCGTGCTCAGCCCCCCGACGCCGCTGTCGAACACGCCGACCGGGTTCAAGCGACTTCCAGCGGAATGGTCTTGAACTCGCCGCTGGCGATGCGCTTTTGCCACTCGGCCGGGCCGGTGATGTGCGCGCTGGTGCCGCCGGCATCGACCGCCACCGTCACGGGCATGTCGACCACGTCGAATTCGTAGATGGCTTCCATGCCCAGGTCCGCAAAGCCCACCACCTTGGCGGTCTTGATGGCCTTGCTCACGAGGTAAGCGGCGCCGCCCACGGCCATGAGGTAGGCGCTCTTGTGCTTCTTGATCGCCTCGATGGCGACCGGGCCGCGCTCGGCCTTGCCGATCATGGCGATCAGGCCGGTTTCGGCCAGCATCATCTCGGTGAAGCCGTCCATGCGCGTGGCGGTGGTTGGGCCGGCGGGGCCCACGGCTTCGTTGCCGACCGGGTCGACCGGGCCGACGTAGTAGATGACGCGGTTGGTGAAATCGACCGGCAGCTTCTCGCCCTTGGCCAGCATGTCCTGGATGCGCTTGTGCGCGGCATCGCGGCCGGTGAGCATCTTGCCGTTCAGCAGGATCGTGTCGCCCGGCTTCCAGCTGGCGACTTCGGCGGGCGTGAGCTTGTTCAGATCGACGCGCTTGCTCTTCTTCTCGTCGGGCGCCCAGTTCACGTCGGGCCACAGGTCGAGCGACGGCGGATCGAGGTAGACCGGGCCGCTGCCGTCCATCACGAAGTGCGCGTGGCGCGTGGCCGCGCAGTTGGGGATCATCGCCACGGGCTTGCTGGCCGCGTGCGTGGGGTACATCTGGATCTTGACGTCGAGCACGGTGGCCAGGCCGCCCAGGCCCTGCGCGCCGATGCCCAGGGCATTGACCTTCTCGAACAGTTCGAGGCGCAGCGACTCGACCTTGCTGAGCTCGGCGCCCGAGGCGGCCTTGGCCTGCAGCTCGTGCATGTCCAGGTCGTCCATCAGGCTTTCCTTGGCCATCAGCGCGGCCTTCTCGGCCGTGCCGCCGATGCCGATGCCCAGCATGCCGGGCGGGCACCAGCCGGCGCCCATGGTCGGCACGGTCTTGAGCACCCAGTCGACCACGCTGTCGCCGGGGTTCAGCATGACCAGCTTGCTCTTGTTCTCGCTGCCGCCGCCCTTGGCGGCCACCGTCACCTCGACGGTGTTGCCCGGCACGATCTCGGTGAAGATCACCGCGGGCGTGTTGTCCTTGGTGTTCTTGCGATCGAACTGCGGGTCGCCCACGACCGAGGCGCGCAGCGTGTTGTCGGGGTGGTTGTAGCCGCGGCGCACGCCTTCGTTGATGGCGTCGTCCAGCGAACCGGTGAAGCCGCCCCAGCGCACGTCCATGCCCACCTTGAGGAACACGTTGACGATGCCGGTGTCCTGGCAGATCGGGCGGTGGCCCGTGGCGCTCATCTTGCTGTTGGTGAGGATCTGCGCGATGGCGTCCTTGGCGGCAGGGCTCTGCTCGCGCTCGTAGGCCTTGGCCAAATGGGCAATGTAGTCCGCGGGGTGGTAGTAGCTGATGTACTGGAGCGCGGCGCTGATCGATTCGATCAGGTCGGCCTGCTGGATCGTGGTCGTCATGGTGGGGAGTCTTCTTGGAGGGGGAACGCCCTCGATTATCTCAGCCACCAATACCGCAGGCCGGCGCCGGGCGAAAGGGCGCCGGCGCGGGGGTGAGGCCGTGTTACCGGGCGGCGGCGCGCGCCTGTGCAATCCACCCATCGAACGTCGCCTGGTGCACCCGAATCCACCCGTCGGTGTGGCGCGTCACGTCCTGCATGCTGTTCGCGCCTTCGCTCATGCGCAGGTTCTGCGCGTTGATGTCGCTGATCGGCAGCTTCATCACCTCGAACAGGCGGCCGGCGGCGGGGTTCTTCTCGATGAAGGCCCGGTTGGCGACGATGCGCTGCTCGTTGGCCAGGAAGCCGTAGTTGCGGCCGTTGGGCAGCCGGGTGTCGACCTGTGCGCCGGCCTGCGCGGGCGAGAAGGGCACCTGCAGCCAGACCACGTCGGCGCCCGGGCGCAGCACGGCGCTGACCCAGTAGGGCGTCCAGGTGTAGTAGAGGATCGGCTTGTCCTGCTTGAAGCGCGCGATGGTGTCGGCCATGAGCGCGGCGTAGCTGCCCTGCTTGTGGGTCACGCTGTCGCGCAGCTGGTAGGCGTTCAGGTGGTTCTCGATGGCCAGCTCGCAGCCCCAGCCGGGGTTGCAGCCGGTGAGGTCGGCCTTGCCGTCGCCGTCGGCGTCGAACAGCTTGGCAATCGCCGGGTCCTTCAGCTGCGCGAGGTTGGTGATGTTGTATTGCTCGGCGGTCTTGCGGTCGATCAGGTAGCCCTGCACCGCGCCGTCGGAGTACGTGCCCTGGCGCCACAGCTTGGCGTCGCCGCCGCTGTTCTTGTAGAAGTCGGCGTGCAGCAGGCTCCAGTGGTTGGCCATGAAGGTGGCGTCGCCGTTGGCAATGGCCAGGTGCTCGGTGGCGGGCTCGAGGTCCTTCATCGGCTCGACGGTGTAGCCGAGCTTTTCGAGCGCGCGCATCACCAGCAGCGTCTGGAAGGCTTCCTCGGCGAGCGAGCTTTTCAGCGGCTGAACGGTGATGCCCTGGCCGGGCAGGTCGTTGGCGGCCTGTGCGGTCGCACCGAAGGCGATAAGGCCCAGCGCCAGGAGGCCGCGGGCAAGGAAGAGGCGGGTGGTCTTCATGCGTGGTTGTCCTCCGTGACGGTCAGTGCGCTTGCGCGGAAAGGGCGGGCACGGCGTCGTCGGCGTGCGTCTGGCCGCGCGAGGGCGTGCCCACGAGGCGCTGCAGTGTGCGCAGCGCGAAGCCGGCCGGGCCGGTGTGCCACCAGCGGTGGCCGGCGCTGCGGCGCGACTTGCCCATGGCCTGCGTCAGGCGGTCCAGCGTGATCGCCAGCAGCACGATGCCCAGGCCGCCGACGGTGGCCAGGCCCATGTCGAGCCGGCCGATGCCGCGCAGCACCATCTGGCCCAGGCCGCCCACGGCGATCATCGAGGCGATCACCACCATCGACAGCGACAGCATCAGCGCCTGGTTGATGCCCGCCATGATCGAGGGCATGGCCAGCGGCAGCTTCACCTTCACGAGCATCTGCCAGGGCGAGGCGCCGTAGGCGCGCGCGGCCTCGATGAGGTCGGGGCGCACCTGGCGCAGGCCGAGGTTGGTCAGGCGCACCAGCGGGGCGAGCGCGAAGACGATGGTCACGATCACGCCCGGCACGTTGCCGATGCCGAACAGCATCACCACCGGCACGAGGTACACGAAGGCCGGCGTGGTCTGCATGGCGTCGAGCACCGGGCGCATCACGCGCTGGGCCCGGTCGCTGCTGGCCAGCAGCACGCCCAGCGGCAGGCCGATGACCATGCAGAACACCAGCGAGGTCAGCACCAGCGACAGCGTGACCATGGCTTCGGGCCAGATGCCCAGCACGGTCACCAGCATCAGCGACACGACGGTGCCGATGGCCAGCGCGCGGCCGGCGAACTGCCAGGCGAGCAGGCCGATGAGCGCGATCATCGGCAGCGCGGGCAGGGCGGTGAGGAGGCCCTGCACCGAGTTGAGCGTGCTGTCGATCGGCAGGCGCACGGTCTGGAAGAAGGGACGGAAGTGCTCGACCACCCAGCCCAGGCCCTGGTTGATCCAGGCCTCGACGGGCAGCGAGCCGTCCCACAGGCGGTGCAGCGCGAAGCCGTTGGTGGCGGTGTCGGCCTGCCCCGCAAGGGCGTGCGCGGTGTTCGCCGGGGCGTCGAGCCAGGCGCTGGCGGTCGAGGTGTCAGGCGCGGCCGAGATCGCTTCCCACGGATCGAGGACAGCAGGGGGCGCGGCGGGCGTGTCCAGGACGGGGGAGTCCAGCAGGGGCGCGTTCAGGTCGGAAGGCAATGTGGTGTCGTTCATCGTTCAAGGTCCTTCGTGAATTCAGTGCGGCTCGGCGGCGAGTGCGGGCGCGGCATGCGGCGAGACGGGTTCGATCGGCGGCGTGTCGCGATCGAGGAAGCGCAGCAGCGTCGTCTTGCTGATCGCGCCGCAGAAGCGGCCGTCGCCAGCCACGACCGGCAGCGCGCACGGTGCCTGCGCGAGCTGGCCGATCAGGCCGGCCACGGGGGCCTCGGCGTCGATGCGCGGCAGGTCCTCGAGGAAGGCGTGCTGCAAGCCGAGCGGGCCCGAATGCCCGTCGAGCGCGCCACGCAGCGTGTCGGCCGAGACCACGCCCAGGAAGCGCTTGGTCGGGCTGGTCACGTAGGCGAAGTCGCGGTCCTGGTCTTCGAGCAGCTTGAGCGCCGCGCGTGCGCCGCGCTCGGGGTGCTCGCACACCACGGTGAGCGACTTGCGCGCGATGTCGGCCGCCTTGAACACCGCCGCCGCGTCCACGCCGCGCACGAAGCTGCGCACGTAGTCGTCGGCCGGGCTGCGCAGGATCTCGTCGGGCGTGCCGACCTGGATCACGTGGCCGTCCTTCATGATCGCGATGCGGTCGCCGATGCGCATGGCTTCGTCCAGGTCGTGCGAGATGAACACGATGGTGCGCCGCTGCACCTGCTGCAGCCGCAGCAGCTCCGACTGCATCTCGGTGCGGATGATCGGGTCGAGCGCCGAGAAGGCCTCGTCCATCAGCAGGATCGACGGGTCGGACGCCAGCGCGCGCGCCAGGCCCACGCGCTGCTGCATGCCGCCCGAGAGCTCGTCGGGGTAGCTGTCGCCCCAGCCCGAAAGGCCCACCTGCGCCAGCGCGAGGTCGGCCTGCGCGAGGCGGTCTTTCTTGCGCGTGCCCGACAGCTCCAGGCCGAAGGCGGTGTTCTCGCGCACCGTCATGTGCGGCATCAACGCGAACGACTGGAACACCATGCTGATGTCCTTGCGGCGCAGGGCGCGCAGCTTGCTGTCGGAGTGCTCGTTGATGTCGGCCCCGTCGATCACGATGCGCCCGGCGGTCGGCTCGATGAGCCGGTTCAGCAGGCGCACCAGCGTCGACTTGCCCGAGCCCGACAGGCCCATGATCACGAAGATCTCGCCGGCCTGGATCTCGAAGGTGGCATCGAACACGCCGATCGACTGGCCGGTCTTCGCCAGGATTTCCTTCTTGGAAAAACCTTGGCGGACCAGCTCGAGGGCTTGTTCGGGCGAATCGCCGAACACCTTGAAGACATGGTCGATGAGAATTCCTTTGGCCATATGCCGGGGCTCCTTGAGTGAAGGGTGGACACAGCACCGCCCCGGAGGGCGGCAACGGCCACGCCATCAGCCCGATGAGGGAGCTGCCCGACAGCGCGCATGAAGATTGCGCATGCGCATGCAATGGCCCGGCGAGCCCCGAGGGCTGCCGACAGGCACTGAAGACGACTTGGCGACGAAGCCAGTGCCCGCCGGATGCTTCATTCGCAGACAACGGGCCTGGTCGAGGGGCGCCGCCTGGATGAGCGTGACGTGGCAATGGGGCCGGAAAAAAGATCCGGCCGGTTTGCCGGGCTGGGCCCGGCGTGAAGGGCCTTGCACCGCGACGGGATTCGCAGATCCGCGAGTAGTGCAAGGGTGACCAACATGACTTGTTGGTCGTCGGAAGCCGCTAATTATAACTTTTTGGCATGACGCGAGTCAACCCACGGGCGTATCGTGTCTGTGGGACCCGGGCGAAAGGCCTCGTCAGATGCGAGCCATTCTTATTGAGACCATACTCGGCATCGCGCCCGATAAGCGGCGCAACCATCCAAGACTGCGGAGCCTTTTTCTCATGACGACTTCTCCCAAGACCCGTGCCGAGCGCGACACCTTCGGCCCGATCGACGTGCCGGCCGACAAGCTGTGGGGCGCGCAGACGCAGCGCTCGTTGCAGAACTTCGACATCTCCGGCGAGCAGCAGCCGCGCGAGATCATCAAGGCGCTGGCCCAGGTCAAGCGCGCGTCGGCCGTGGTCAACCACGCGCTGGGCCTGCAGGATGAGAAGAAGACCAACGCCATCGTGGCCGCGGCCGACGAAGTCATTGCCGGCAAGCACCCGGGCGAGTTCCCGCTCGTGGTCTGGCAGACCGGCTCGGGCACGCAGAGCAACATGAACGTCAACGAGGTGCTGGCCAACCGCGCCAGCGAACTGCTCGGCGGCGAGCGCGGGGAAGGGCGCCTCGTGCACCCGAACGACGACGTGAACCGCAGCCAGTCGAGCAACGACGTGTTCCCCACCGCCATGCACGTGGCGGCCGTCGAGGCCATCACGCACAAGCTGCTGCCCGCCATCGCCAAGCTGCGCGGCACGCTGGCGAAGAAGGCCGAAGACTTTGCCGACATCGTGAAGATCGGCCGCACCCACCTGCAGGACGCCACGCCGCTCACGCTGGGCCAGGAGTTCTCGGGCTACGTGGCGCAGTTGGCGCACGGCGAGGCGCACGTGCGCGCCGCGCTGCCGCACCTGTGCGAACTGGCGCTGGGCGGCACGGCCGTCGGCACCGGGCTCAATGCGCCCAAGGGCTATGCGGAGCAGGTCGCGGCCGAACTCGCGAAGCTCACGAGCCTGCCGTTCGTGACCGCACCGAACAAGTTCGAAGCCATGGCCAGCGTCGACGCGCTGGTGCATGCCCACGGCGCGCTCAAGACGCTCGCCGCCAGCATGAACAAGATCGCCAACGACGTGCGCTGGCTCGCGAGCGGCCCGCGCAGCGGCATCGGCGAGCTGAGCATTCCCGAGAACGAACCCGGCTCGTCGATCATGCCGGGCAAGGTCAACCCGACCCAGAGCGAGGCCGTGACGATGCTGGCCGCGCAGGTGTTCGGCAACGACGTCGCCATCAACATCGGCGGCGCCTCGGGCAACTTCGAGCTGAACGTGTTCCGCCCGATGGTGGCGCACAA
Source organism: Variovorax sp. GW531-E2 (assembly GCF_059423125.1). Taxonomy (NCBI): domain Bacteria; kingdom Pseudomonadati; phylum Pseudomonadota; class Betaproteobacteria; order Burkholderiales; family Comamonadaceae; genus Variovorax; species Variovorax sp. GW531-E2. Next base: position 80,385 of record NZ_JBWKXQ010000013.1, read on the forward strand.
CTTCCTGCAGAGCGTGCGCCTGCTGGCCGACGGCATGGTGAGCTTCAACGACCACTGCGCCGTGGGCATCGAGCCGAACCGTGAACGCATCACGGAGCTGGTGCAGCGCTCGCTGATGCTGGTGACGGCGCTGAACACGCACATCGGCTACGACAAGTCGGCCTACATCGCGAAGAAGGCGCACAAGGAAGGCACGAGCCTGCGTGAGGCGGCGATTGCGTCGGGGCACCTGACGGCCGAACAGTTCGACCAGTGGGTGGTGCCGGAGAACATGACGGGCCGTTGATCCGCTCCGCAGCCCCCATGAAAAAAGGACCCGCGAGGGTCCTTTTTCGTTGCCGGCCGGTCGATCAGTAGCCGATCGTGTAGCGCTGGCGCGAGTGCGCGGGCTTCTCGAGCTCGTCGATGAACGCGATCGCGTAGTCCTCGAAGCTGATCCAGCTGCGGCCCTCGGCGCTCACCAGCAGGTCGTCCTTGCCGAGGCGGAACTTGGCGGTGCGCTCGCCTTCGACGAATTCGGCCGAGGGCGACAGGAAGGTCCAGTCGAGGTCCTTCTCGTTGCGCAGCGCGTCCAGGAACACGCCGCCAGCCGTGGCTTCGGCGCGGTAGGCATCGGGGAAGTTCGGCGTGTCGATCACCTTCAGGCCGGGCGCTGCGAACAGGCTGCCGGCGCCGCCGACCACCAGCAGGCGCTTCACGCCCGCGCGCTTGACGGGTTCGATGACGGCCGCGGGCGGCACGGTGGCGAAGTGCGCGGCGCTGAACACGGCGTCATGGCCGGCCACGGCCTTTTCTAGGGCGGCGGCGTCGAGCGCGTCGACATCCACGGCCTTCACGTTGGCGCGGCCCGACAGCTTCTCGCTGGCCTTGCGCGCGATGGCGGTGACGGTGTGCCCGCGGCGCAGCGCTTCTTCGAGAAGGCGGCTGCCGGCACGTCCGGTGGCTCCGATGATGGCGATGTGGCTCATGAGGGACTCCGGTCAAAAGTTGGGAAGGGGATGAACCGCATCTTAGGTTTCTGGTTTCGAAAGAAATACCTCGAATTCCGCGCTTCTTTATTCCTAAAATCGTTCGAATGGACCGATTGAACGCAATGCGGGTGTTCGTGACCGTGGTGGACGCGGGCAGCCTCTCGGCCGCGGCCGACAAGCTCGACCTGTCGCGCCCGGTGGTCACGCGCTACGTGGCCGAACTGGAGCAATGGACCGGCGCACGCCTGCTGCACCGCACGACGCGCCGCCTGAGCCTCACGGCGGCGGGCGAGGAACTGCTGCCGCGCTGCCGCCAGGTGCTCGAACTCGCGGGCGACATGCAGGCGGCGGTGCGCCATCCGGCCGAGGCGCCCAGCGGGCAGCTGCGCATCACCGCCAGCACCTCGTTCGCGCAGGCGCAGCTGGCCGGCGCGGTGGCCGATTACGTGCGGCGCTACCCGGGCGTGGCGGTCGACCTGGTGCTGCTCGACCGCGCGGTGAACCTGGTGGACGAGCGCATCGACCTCGCCATCCGCGTGTCGTCCGAGATCGATCCGAACCTCATCGCGCGCCGGCTCTCGGTGTGCCGTTCGGTGGTCTGCGCGACACCCGATTACCTGAAGGCGCACGGCCAGCCGCAGCGCGTGGAAGAGCTGGCGCAGCGCAACTGCCTCACGCATTCGTATTTCGGCCGCAGCCTGTGGAACTTCACGCGCAAGGCCGACGGCCTGCCGGTTTCGGTGGCCGTGGCCGGCAACCTCTCGACCAACGACGCGGCCAGCCTGATGGCGCTGGCGCGGGCCGGGGCGGGCATCGCGATGCTGCCCACCTATCTGACGTCGGGGTTGTTGCAATCGGGCGAGCTGGTGTCGCTCTTTCCCGATCACGAGCCGCAGGTACTGGGGGTGTATGCGGTGTACGCCTCGCGCAAACACATGCCGTCTGCGCTGCGCACCTTGCTCGATTTCCTGGCCGAGCGCTTCACCGAAGTGCCGGCCTGGGACACGCCTTCTTAGTGATGGGCGTTGGCGGCTGCGGCCTCGTTCATCAGCTTGTCGGTGTAGGCGATGGCCATGGCCGAGAACAGGAACGCGATGTGGATCACGGTCTGCGCGATCAGCACCTTGTCGGTGTAGTTGTCCGCGTTGATGAAGGTCTTGAGCAGGTGGATCGAGCTGATGCCGATGATGGCGGTGGCCAGCTTCACCTTGAGCACCGAGGCGTTCACGTGGCTCAGCCACTCGGGCTGGTCCTGGTGGCCTTCGAGGTCCATGCGGCTCACGAAGGTCTCGTAGCCGCCCACGATCACCATGATCAGCAGGTTGGAGATCATCACCACGTCGATCAGCGCCAGCACCACCAGCATGATCACCGTCTCGTTGAGCGCGCCGACCGGTGCGGTGGTCTTGTAGCCGATGCTCGCGATCAGGGCCTGCAGCGCGTCCTTGTTGCCGAAGGCGGCTTCGACCAGGTGCAGCAGCTCGACCAGGAAGTGCACCACGTACACACCCTGCGCCACGATCAGCCCCAGGTACAGCGGCAGCTGCAGCCAGCGGCTCGCGAAGATGAGCCGGGGCAGTGGCTTCAGCGGGGAACTGCGTGCTGGTACGGGCGCGTTCCGGGCGTCGAAAGGATCGGGGGCGGACATGAAGTAAGAAGACAGATGTAAAAAGTCGGGCGATTCTAGAGGTCTCCCAGTGACGCACTCGTGATAACCCTGCGAACTAACATCGACCCCGTCAGTGGCCCGTAAGTGCGTGCCCCGACATTACGGCCGCATTCAATCAGGAGACAAGAGCATGAGCAGCGCATCGAAGAACATTGAATCCGTCCTGGTCGAGAACCGCGTGTTCCCGCCCGACGCCCGCGCCACCGAAGGCGCCCGCATTGCCGGCATGGCCGCCTACGAGGCGCTGTGCAAGGAAGCCGAACAGGACTTCGAAGGCTTCTGGACCCGCCTGGCCAAGGACAACCTCCAGTGGACGAAGCCCTTCACCCGCACCCTGGACGAATCGAAGGCGCCGTTCTACGAATGGTTCGGCGACGGTGAACTCAACGCCAGCGCCAACTGCCTGGACAAGCACATCGGCACCCCCGTCGAGAACAAGACCGCCATCGTCTTCGAAGCCGACGACGGCGCCGTCACCCGTGTCACCTACAAGGAACTGCTGGCCCGTGTGAGCCAGTTCGCCAACGCGCTCAAGGCGCAGGGCATCCGCAAGGGCGACCGCGTCATCATCTACATGCCGATGACCATCGAGGGCGTGGTCGCCATGCAGGCCTGCGCGCGCATCGGCGCCACCCACAGCGTGGTGTTCGGCGGCTTCTCGGCCAAGGCGCTGCAGGAACGCATCATCGACGCGGGCGCCGTGGCCGTCATCACCGCCAACTACCAGCTGCGCGGCGGCAAGGAACTGCCGCTGAAGGCCATCGTGGACGACGGCATCGCGCTGGGCGGCTGCGACACGCTCAAGACCGTGCTCGTGTACGAGCGCACGCCCACCGCGTGGAACCGCGTCGAGGGCCGCGACAAGACCTTCACCGAAGCGCTGGCCGGGCAGAGCACCGAGTGCGCGCCCGTGCCGGTCAATGCCGAGCACCCGCTGTTCATCCTCTACACCTCGGGCTCCACCGGCAAGCCCAAGGGCGTGCAGCACGCCACCGGCGGCTACCTGCTGTGGGCCAAGCTCACGATGGACTGGACCTTCGACATCCGTCCCGAAGACCTGTTCTGGTGCACCGCCGACATCGGCTGGATCACCGGCCACACCTACGTCGCCTACGGCCCGCTCGCGGCCGGCGCCACGCAGGTCGTGTTCGAAGGCATCCCGACCTTCCCGCACGCGGGGCGCTTCTGGGAAATGATCCAGAAGCACAAGGTCTCGATCTTCTACACCGCGCCCACCGCGATCCGCTCGCTCATCAAGGCGGCCGAAGGCGACGAGAAGGTGCACCCGAAGAACTGGGACCTGACCAGCCTGCGCCTCCTCGGCTCGGTCGGCGAGCCGATCAATCCCGAAGCGTGGATGTGGTACCACCGGAACATCGGCGGCGAGCGCTGCCCGATCGTCGACACCTTCTGGCAGACCGAAACGGGCGGCCACGTCATCACGCCGCTGCCGGGCGCCACGCCGCTGGTGCCGGGCTCGTGCACCTTGCCGCTGCCGGGCATCATGGCCGCCATCGTCGACGAGACGGGGAAAGACCTGCCCAACGGCGCCGGCGGCATGCTGGTCATCAAGCGGCCATGGCCCTCGATGATCCGCACCATCTGGAACGACCCCGAGCGCTTCAAGAAGAGCTACTTCCCCGAAGAGATGGGCGGCACGATCTACCTGGCCGGCGACGGCGCGGTGCGCAGCGCCGACCGCGGCTACTTCCGCATCACGGGCCGCATCGACGACGTGCTCAACGTGTCGGGCCACCGCCTGGGCACGATGGAAATCGAATCGGCGCTGGTGTCCAAGACCGACCTCGTGGCCGAAGCCGCGGTGGTGGGCCGTCCCGACGACGTGACGGGCGAGGCCGTGTGCGCCTTCGTCGTGCTCAAGCGCGCGCGCCCGACCGGCGAAGAAGCCAAGCAGATCGCCAACGAGCTGCGCGCCTGGGTCGCCAAGGAAATCGGCCCCATCGCCAAGCCCAAGGACATCCGCTTCGGCGACAACCTGCCCAAGACGCGCAGCGGCAAGATCATGCGGCGTCTGCTGCGCAGCATCGCCAAGGGCGAGGCGATCACGCAGGACACCTCGACGCTCGAAAATCCGGCGATCCTCGATCAGCTGTCCGAGACGAACTGAACCCCCGGGATTGGCCGAATCCGGCCATTCCGGAACAGTTGTCACGAACCTGCTGTATCGAGGTGTAGGACATGGCCGTTTGTGCGGCCATGTGCACCAAAGCGGCCTCCTGGCTGAGGTAAAACCGATGTCGTCACCGCGTGCCCTGACAGGCGCGCGGTCTTTGTCATCGTGATCGGTTGTTTGCAAGGAGGCGCCACATGGGCGTGAGATCCGCTTTTCTTTTTGTCATCGTGCTGCTCATCGCGGGGCTTGCCGCGCTGAACTGGGGCACGTTGTCGGCACCCACCGACGTGTGGCTGGGCTTCATGAGCGTGTCGGCGCCGCTCGGGCTGATCATGCTGGGGCTCACGGCCGTGCTCGCGGCCTTCTTCCTCGTGTACGTGCTGTACCTGCACAGCTCGGTGCTGCTGGAGACCAAGCGCCACACGAAGGAAATGCAGACCCAGCGCGACCTCGCCGACAAGGCCGAGGCCTCGCGCTTCACCGAACTGCGCAACTTCCTGGAAGCGCAGGAGAAGCAGCACATGTCGCACAACGCCGACCGCCACACGGCGCTGTTGGCGCGCATGGATCAGCTGGAAAGCGCGGTCAAGCTGCGTTCGGACCAGACCGACAACACGGTGGCGGCGCACATCGGGCAGCTCGAGGACCGCATCGAGCGCCGTCCGGTGCCCAGCGACATCAACCCGAGCATCTGAGCGGGCGCGCCGCTGCGCGCTTCGTTTTGCTGCCGGTTACTTCGTCGACAACACCCAGGCTGCGAGCTTCTTCGCATCGGCTTCGCTGACCTGGTTGTTGGCCGGCATCGGCACCGGGCCCCACACGCCCGAGCCGCCCTTGATGATCTTGGTGGCCAGCGAGTTGGCCGCGCCCTTGTCGTCCTTGTACTTGGCCGCGATGTCCTTGAACGACGGCCCGAGCACCTTGCGTTCGACCGCGTGGCAGCTCATGCAGTTCTTCGACGTGGCAAGGGCCAGGTCGGCAAAGGCGGGCGCCGCGAGGCCGAGGCCCAGGGCTGCCATCAACATCGTTCTTTTCATGGGGACTGTTTTCGTAAGGGCTGAGTTACATTCGATCCAACGCGATTGTAGGTAGCGCGGTGCACACGCACCGGCGGCGATACCGACCAACTCGGAGGGTATTCGCGATGTGGTTTCTGCTCTTGGGCCTGCTCGGTGTAGCCCTCAAATATTTCGAAGTGGGCATGGTCGCCGGCTGGAGCTGGTGGATCGTGTTGAGCCCGTTCGCGCTGGCGCTGGCCTGGTGGGCCTGGGCCGATTCGTCGGGCTACACCAAGCGCAAGGTCATCGAGCGCGAAGAGCGGCGCAAGCAGGCGCGCATCGACCGCCAGAAGACCAACATGGGCCTTCGCACCAGCAACGGGCAACAGCGCCCGCGCCGCTGACCACGCGGCCCCGTCACCCGCGCCGCATGCCGACAGGACGCGCGCCATGGACGACGAAGCCGCCACCCACGCCTTGCTCGTCTTCGGGCTGTCGCTGCTGGTCGGGCCGGCCGTCGGCGCGCTGGTCGGGCGCTTCAAGACCTTCTTCTGGGGCGCCGGCATTGGCGCCTTGCTGATCGGCTGCGCCGGCCTGTACGGCGCGGTCACGGTGGGCTGGCAGCGCTACCAGTCGATCGCGGGCACGGCCAGCACGCAGGGCAGCCTGGTCGAGTTCGTGGAAGAGCGCAGCAAGGACAGCAAGGGCTACGTCACCACCACGCGCGCGCCCCTCGTCGAATACACCGCCGCCGACGGGCAGAAGCGCCGCGTCAAAGGGCTCGGCGGCAGCCTGTCGGACAAGGAATGGGGCGATGCGGTCGAGGTGCGCTACAGCACCGCCGACCCGGCCCAGGCGCTGGTGGCCGACTTCCAGAACATGTGGGGCATCGTCTGGGGGCTCGGCCTCTTCGGCGGCTTTCCGACGATGTTCGGCCTGTTCTTCACCGGCATGGCGCTCAAGGAAGGCCGCAGGGGCCGGCCGGCGCCGGTGCGCGAGCCGACGCCCACGCAGAAGAAATGGCGCACGCGCGGCACGGTGCTGGCGAACGTGGTGTTCCTGGCCGGCTTCGCGCTGGTGTTTCTCTATCCCGACGACAGCGCGATGAAGCAGTTCGGTGCGGGTTTTCTCACCATCGGCGCGGGGGCGCTGCTGCACTTCGTCGTGCAGAGCTTTCCCCCGGCGATGGATTTCGAAGCCCGGGCCATCTTCGCGATCGTCGGCCTGGGCTTTGCTGCCTTCGGCTACGGCGCTTGGATGATGGGCTGAGTCCGCTTCAGAACTTGTCGAGCACCGCGCCCGAGCTCGCGCTCGAGGCGTTGAACGCGAACTTGGCCTGCACGCCGCGCGTGTAGCGCGGGGCCGGCGGCGTCCAGCCTTCGCGGCGCTTGGCGAGTTCGGCTTCGGGCACGTTGAGTTCGAGCTTCAGTTCGTGCGCGTCGATGGTGATCGAGTCGCCTTCGTTGACGAACGCGATGGTGCCGCCCGCCGCCGCTTCGGGTGCGACGTGGCCGACCACCATGCCCCAGGTGCCGCCCGAGAAGCGGCCGTCGGTGATGAGGCCGACGCTTTCGCCCAGGCCCGCGCCGATCAGCGCGCCCGTGGGGGCCAGCATTTCCGGCATGCCCGGGCCGCCCTTGGGGCCGAGGTAGCGCAGCACCATCACGTCGCCGGCCACGATCTTGCCGGCCAGGATGGCCTGCAATGCCGACTGCTCGTCGTCGAACACACGCGCCGGGCCGGTGATGACCGGGTTCTTCAGGCCGGTGATCTTGGCGACCGCGCCTTCGGGCGACAGGTTGCCCTTCAGGATGGCGAGGTGGCCTTCCTCGTACATCGGGTTGTCGATCGGGCGGATCACGTCCTGGTCGGCGCGCGGCACGTCGGGCACGTCCTTGAGCACTTCGGCGATGGTCTGGCCGCTGATGGTGATGCAGTCGCCGTGCAGCAGGCCGGCCTTGAGCAGCACCTTCATGACCTGCGGAATGCCGCCGGCCTGGTGCAGGTCGACCGCGAGGTACTTGCCCGAGGGCTTCAGGTCGCAGATCACCGGGACCTTCTTGCGCATGCGCTCGAAGTCGTCGATGGACCACTCCACGCCAGCCGCGTGCGCGATGGCCAGGAAGTGCAGCACTGCGTTGGTCGAGCCGCCGGTGGCCATGATGACCGCCACCGCGTTCTCGATGGCCTTCTTGGTCACGATGTCGCGCGGCTTCAGGTCTTTCTTGATCGCCTCGATCAGCACCTTGGCCGATTCCTTGGCCGAGTTGGCCTTTTCGTCGTGCGGGTTCGCCATGGTCGACGAGTAGGGCAGCGAGATGCCCAGCGCCTCGAACGCGCTCGACATCGTGTTGGCCGTGTACATGCCGCCGCAGGAGCCGGTGCCGGGAATGGCGCGCTTCTCGATCTCGTGCAGGTCTTCGTCGCTCATGTTGCCGGCCGCGTTCTGGCCCACGGCCTCGAACACGCTGACGATGTTCAGGTCCTGGCCCTTGTAGCGGCCCGGCAGGATGGTGCCGCCGTAGACGTAGATGGCGGGCACGTTGGCGCGCAGCATGCCCATGAGGCCGCCGGGCATGTTCTTGTCGCAGCCGCCGACCACCAGCACGCCGTCCATCCACTGGCCGCCGACGCAGGTCTCGATGCAGTCGGAGATGACTTCGCGGCTCACCAGCGAGTACTTCATGCCTTCGGTGCCCATCGCCATGCCGTCGGAGATGGTGGGCGTGCCGAACACCTGCGCGTTGCCGCCGGCTTCCTCGATGCCCGCGATGGCCGCGTCGGCCAGCTTCTGCAGGCCCGAGTTGCAGGGCGTGATGGTGCTGTGGCCGTTGGCGACGCCGACCATCGGCTTCTTGAAGTCGCCTTCCTCGTAGCCCATGGCGTAGAACATCGAGCGGTTGGGGGCGCGGCTCTTGCCTTCGGTGATGTTCGCGCTGCGGCGGTTGATCTGGATGGTCTTGGTGTCCATGGTGTCTCTTCTGTCGTGGGGAGATCGTGAGGGGGAGCGCCAAGTATCGGACTTCTGATTGATTGGTTCCAATCCAATTTGAAGCTTAGATTGATATGCTTGGCATATGAATGAAGCCCTCATCGACCTGCGCGCCTGGCGCCAGTTCGTGGCCGTGGCCGAAGAGCTGCACTTCGGCCGCGCCGCCCAGCGCCTGCACATGACCCAGCCGCCGGTCACGCAGGCCATTGCCCAGCTGGAGAAAACACTGGGCGTGGTGCTGTTCGACCGCACCCGCAGGCGCGTGGCGCTCACGCCCGCCGGCGAAGCGCTGCTGCCCGACGTGCGCGAACTGCTGGCGCGTGCCCAGGCCCTGCCGGCGCGGGCGCGCGCAGCGGCGGCGGGGCAGGTGGGACGGGTGCGCATCGCCTTCGTCTCGACGGTCGGCTTCGAGCAGCTGCCGGCCTGGGTGCGCGAATTCCGCGTGCTGTGCCCCGAGGTGGCGCTGGAGCTGGTCGAGGCCACCGGCGACGTGCAGCTCGAAGCCTTCGCGCGCGGCGAGATCGACGCCGGCTTGATGCTGCATTCGCCGGGCGCCGCGCCGCCGGGGCTGGCCTGCCTGCCGGTCGAGGTGGAGCCGCTGGTGCTCGCATTGCCCGCGCAGCACCGGCTGGCCGAGGCGCGGCCGGTGCCGCTGGCCGAGGTGCTGGACGAGCCGCTGGTGATCTTTCCGCGCCGCATCGTGCCCTCGCTACACGACGCGATCTTCGACCTGTACCACGCGGCCGGGCGCACGCCCCAGGTGGCGCAGGAGGCGATCCAGATGCAGACCATCGTCAACCTCGTGTCGGGCGGCATCGGGGCGGCCTGGGTGCCGCACAGCGTGATGCAGTTCCGGCGCGCGGGCGTGGTCTACCGGCAGGTCCACGAGTTCAAGGGCGTGGGGCGCCGCCGCGTGACGCTGCCGGTGTGCGAGACCAGCCTCGTGTGGCCCGCGCAAGCTTCGCATCCTGCGCTGGCGCGCTTCGTGGCCTTCGTGCGCGAGCGGGCGGGGCGCGTGCCGGCGTAAGACTCAGGCGCTGCGCGAAGCCCGGCCGGCGGGCGAGGGCGCATCGAGCGTGGCCGCCAGCAGCGTGTCGAGCCAGCCCGCGAAGGCCTGCACCCGCCGCGACAGGTTGCGCCGGTGCGGGTAGACGAGGTGCACCGGCAGCGGCTCGGCGCGCGCGTCGGGCAGCACTTCCACCAGCTCCCCGGCCGCGAGGTGCTCGCGCACGTCGTAGGCCGGGATCTGGATCAGCCCCAGCCCCGCCAGCGCGCAGGCGATGTAGGTCTCGGCGTTGTTCGCCGCCACCTGGCTGCGCAGGCGCAGCGTCTGGGTCTCGCCGTCGCGCAGCTGCCATTCCCAGGGCGCGGCGCGGCCACTGGTCGGCGAGGCGTAGTTGACCGCCATGTGCTGCGGCAGGTCGGCCGTCGTGCGCGGCGTGCCGTGACGCGCGAGGTAGGCGGGGCTGGCGCAGTTGATGAGCGTGAAATGCCCCAGCGGCCGGGCGACGAGGCTGCTGTTGGCGAGCGGGCCGACGCGCAGGGCGCAGTCCACGCCTTCGAGCACGAGGTCGACCGCGCGGTCGCTGGAGCCCAGCTCGAGCTCGACCGCCGGGTGGCGTGCGAAGAAGTCGGGCAGCGCCGGCGCGATCAGCAGGCGCGCGATGCGGCTGGGCACGTCGACCTTGAGCCGGCCGCTCACGCTGCTGTGCGCGGGCTGGAACTGCTGCTCCATGTCTTCCATGTCGGCCACCAGCGCGCGGGCCCGCTCGAGCAACACCTCGCCGTCGGGCGTGAGGCCCACGCGGCGCGTGGTGCGGTGCAGCAGGCGCGAGCCCAGGCGGGCCTCGAGCTGCTGGATGGCGGTCGAGATGGTGGCGCGCGGCAGCGCCAGCCGGTCGGCGGCGCGCGTGAAGCTGCCGGTTTCGGCCACGCGCAGGAAGACCTGGAGGAGTTCGATGCGGTCCATGGCGGCGGGGCTGATTGTTCGTGGTTTTCAGAACAGTCTAGCCTTGAATGAATGATTTATCTGCAACTTGGCGATCAATAGACTGGCGGCTCGTCACACATCCCGTCCCGGGTCTTTCACTCACTCAGAGGAATCCATCCATGTCCGCACGCACGCTCACGAACAAGGTCGCCGTCATCGCCGGCGGTGGCAAGAACCTCGGTGCCCTCATCGCCCACCAGCTGGTCGACGGCGGCGCCCGCGGCATGGCCATCCACTACAACAGCGACGGTTCGCGCGCCGAGGCCGAGCAGACCGCCGCCGCGCTGAAGGCCAAGGGCGCCGACACGCTGCTGGTGCAGGGCGACCTCGCGGTGGTCGAGAACAACGTGAAGCTGTTCGACCAGGCCGTGAAGCACTTCGGCCAGGTCGACCTGGCGATCAACACGGCGGGCGTGGTGATCAAGAAGCCGATCCTGGACATCACCGAGGCCGACTACGACAAGAGCTTCGACGCCAATGCCAAGGCGGCCTTCTTCTTCATCCAGCAGGCCGGCCGCACGCTGGCCGACGGCGGCAGCATCGTGACGCTGGTGAGCTCGCTGCTGGCGGCCTACACGCCGTTCTATGCCATCTACCCGGCGGCCAAGGCGGCGGTGGAGCACTACACGCGCGCAGCCTCCAAGGAGTTCGGCGACCGCGGCATCTCGGTGAACGCCATCGGCCCGGGCCCGATGGACACGCCGTTCTTCTACGGCCAGGAAAGCCCCGAGGCCGTGGCGTACCACAGCAGCGCCGCCGCGCTCAGCAAGTACTCGAAGAAGGGCCTCACCGACATCGAGGACATCGCGCCCATCGTGCGCTTCCTGGTCACCGAGGGTTGGTGGATCACGGGCCAGACCATCTTCGCCAACGGTGGCTACACCACGCGCTGACCCGCCGACATCCGGCAAGATGCGCCCAGGAGGACAACGCAGATGCACACAGTCATGGTGATGGGAGGCGGCTTCGCGCTGCTGGTGGTGTTTCTTCTGGGCGGCCGCTTCATGGGTGACGGCTCGGCGATGGCGCTGGCCGCGGCGGCCAAGTGGTTCATTCCGGCGTGGTTCGTCGGCGCGGGCATCAACATGGCCGTGGGCGTGCTCAAGGCCGGGTACTCGGTGGCCGAGGAACTGCCGATCTTCCTGTTCATCTTCGCGGTGCCGGCCGTGGTGGCGGGGTTGCTGTGGTGGAAGTTCGGGCGCTGACATTGTCCTGAATGCCCCCGTGGCGGCGGCGTCATTGCGCCACGGCACAATCGTCGGATGCTCATGTATCCGCAGATCAATCCCATCGCCTTGCAGTTGGGGCCGGTGGCCATCCACTGGTACGGCCTGACCTACCTGGCGGCCTTCGCGCTGTTTTATTTCCTGGGCACGCGCCGCCTGCACCACGAGCCGTTCCGCTCGCTGGCCACGGCCGGCGTGTGGCAACGCAAGGACATCGAGGACATCCTGTTCCTGGGCGTCATGGGCGTGATCGTCGGTGGCCGGCTCGGCTACTGCCTGTTCTACAAGCCCGAGTACTACCTCACGCACCCGCTCGAGATCCTGTATGTGTGGCAGGGCGGCATGAGCTTCCATGGCGGCCTGCTCGGCGTGATCGGCGCCATGGTGTGGTTTGCGCGCTCGCGTGCGCGGCCGTTCTGGCAGGTGATGGACTTCGTCGCGCCCTGCGTGCCGACCGGCCTGGCCGCGGGTCGCGTGGGCAACTTCATTAACGGCGAGCTGTGGGGCCGCTTCAGCAGCCCCGATCTGCCCTGGGGCATGGTGTTCCCGCAAAGCGGCTCGATGCTGCCGCGCCATCCGTCGCAGGTCTACCAGTTCCTGCTCGAAGGCCTGCTGCTGTTCGTCGTGATGTGGCTCTATGCGCGCAAGGAGCGCAAGCAGGGCCAGGTGGCCGCCGTGTTCCTCATCGGCTATGGCGTGCTGCGCTTCGTGGCCGAGTACTTCCGCGAGCCCGACGATTTCCTGGGCCTGCGCGCACTCAGCCTGAGCCAGGGCCAGTGGCTCAGCGTGCCGATGGTGATCGCCGGCATCGCGCTGTGGATCTGGTTCGGCCGCGCCGGCAAGACGGGCAGCACCGCGCGCGCCTGACCTCTCCACACCCCGCACAACGCGGCGCAGCACCTTCGGGTGCGCGCCGCTTTTTTTCGTCGATCTCAGGGTAATTCCGGGCCGCAAGGGCAGGGCGCGGCCCTTGCATTGCGTTAACCATGCACTCACAATTATGCGTAATTACAGGAAATTACGCGAAACGCCCACCGACTTTCCGAGTCTTCAACGCATGCGCCTGGTTCCCAATTCCCTCCACGACGAAGTCGCCGCCACGCTGCGTGAGCAGATCTTCGACGGCACGCTGGCACCCGGCAGCTTCGTGGACGAGGTGGCCCTGTGCGAGCGACTGTCGATCTCGCGCACGCCGCTGCGCGAGGCGCTGAAGGTGCTCACCGCCGAAGGCCTGCTGCGCCACGAGCCGCGCCGCGGCTGCTTCGTGAACGAAGTGACCGAGCGCGACCTCGACGAGATCTTTCCGGTGATCGCGCTGCTAGAAGGGCGCTGCGCCTACGAAGCCGCGCGCAACGCCAGCGACGCCGAGCTGAACGAGCTCGACGCGCTGCACGAGCGCCTGGTGCGCCACGCCAAGGCGCGGCGCATCAACGACTACTACGCCACCAACCACATCATTCACGAGGCGATCATCAAGCTCGCCGACAACAAGTGGCTGGCCCAGGTGATCGGCGACCTGCGCAAGATACTGAAGCTGGCGCGGCTGCAGCAGCTGCACGCGCCGGGGCGGCTCGACCAGAGCCTGTCGGAGCACCTGGCCGTGTTCGCCGCGCTCAAGGCGCGCGACAGCGAAGGCGCCGACGCCGCCATGCGCACCCACATGACGCGCCAGCGCGAGGCGCTGCGCGAAGTCATGCAACAGCAGAAATCCCGGGTGATGCCGTGACAGGCACCACCCATCCAGCCAACGGCACAGGAGCAGATCGATGAGTGCGACCGAGTGGTTCCAGGCGCGCCTGCGCATGGGCGAATCGTCCAAGGTTCCCGTGGCGAGCAACGGCGCCACGAAAGGCCCGGCCCGTCACACGCCCAAGCCCAGCGCCCGCACCACCGCCGAGCGGCTGCAGGCCACGCTGCGCAAGGCCGACGAGGCGCTGTCGCCGCGCACGCTGCGCCGCGTGCTGGCCGAACTGCAGGCCGTGATCGATCCGCGCGTGAGCGAGGTCGAGGGCGGCCGCCGCGCCCATGCCATCGCGCAGGCCTACGCCGGCGCCTCGCCCGAAGAGCGCCGCGACTACTGGGCGCTCATGAGCGAGCATTTCGCCGCCGACGCGGGCAAGCTCAAGAGCGCGCGCGACCAGCACCAGAGCGCCGTCGGCACGCCCGACGAAGGGCAGGCCGAGCTGCGCCTGCGCCGCGCGCTGGTGTCGCCACGCATGCGGCTGCTGCAGCGTTTCGCGGTCGAGCCCGGCGGCATGCGCTTTTTGGTCGACCTGCGCGCCGACCTGCTGCCGTGCCTGAAGTCCGACAAGCGACTGCTCGCGCTCGAGGCCGAGCTGGAGCACCTGTTTTCCACCTGGTTCGACGTGGCTTTTCTCGAGCTGCGCCGCATCGACTGGAACTCGCCGGCCTCGCTGATCGAGAAGCTCATCCGCTACGAGGCGGTGCACGACATCAAGAGCTGGTCCGACGTGAAGAACCGCCTGGACGACAGCGACCGCCGCTGCTACGGCTTCTTCCATCCGCGCCTGCCGAACGAGCCGCTCATCTTCGTCGAGGTGGCGCTGGTCGACCGCATCAGCGAAGGCATCATGCCGCTGCTCGACGAGGCCGCCGTGCCGGTGCAGCCGGCCAAGGCAACCACCGCGATCTTCTATTCGATCAGCAACACGCAGACCGGCCTGCGCGGCGTGAGCTTCGGCGACTCGCTCATCAAGCGCGTGGTCGAGACCCTGCAGGACGAACTGCCGCGCCTGAAGACCTTCGCCACGCTGTCGCCCATTCCGGGCCTGCGCGCGTGGCTCGCCAAGAACGCCGGCGAACTGCTGCCGCGCCTGGACGAGAAGCGCGAAGCCGAACTCGGCCGCCTCGTCGGCTCGGTGCCGCCCACAGCCGAGCGTTTGCTGGCCGCGGTCGATGCGGCGGCAGAACTCGACGCGAAATCGCCGCTGCGCCAGTGGCTGCTGCAGGTCACGGCCGAGTACCTGGGCCGCACGCTGGTCGACGGCACGCCGGCCGACCCGGTCGCGCGCTTCCACCTGGGCAACGGCGCGCGCGTCGAGCGGCTCAACTGGGCCGGCGACCCGTCGGCCAAGGGGCTCAAGCAGTCGTACGGCCTCATGGTCAACTACCTGTACGACCTCAAGCGCCTGGACCGGCATCGCGCCTGGCTGGCCGAAGGCAAGATCGCGGTTTCGGGAGACATCGAAGGCCTGTTCCTCAAAAAAGGCTGAGTCCGTTCGCTTTGCCGCGGCAGCGCTGCGGCCCGCACCTTGACCGCCGGAGGGCGGCAACATCTACAACGACGACGACAGGAGACGAGACAGATGACGCAACAGAGTTTTCAACGACGCGATGTGCTGCGCGTCGCCGCAGCAGCCGGGGCCGTGGCCCTGTGCGGTGGCGCACGTGCCCAGGGCTGGCCGACCAAGCCCGTGACCATGGTGGTGCCGTTCCCGGCCGGCGGAGGCACCGACGCCTTCGCGCGCCCGCTGTCGGCCCAGTTCTCCCGCGCGGCGGGCCAGACGCTGGTCATCGACAACCGCGGCGGCGCGGGCGGCACCGTGGGTGCGAGCATCGCGGCCAAGCTGCCGGCCGACGGCTACTCGCTCTTCATGGGCGCCGTGCACCACGCGATCGCGCCGTCGATCTACCCCAAGCTCGACTACGACCTCGAGAAAGACTTCGTGCCCCTGATGCTGCTGGCCAACGTGCCGCAGGTGGTGGTGGTCAACCCCAAGCGGGTGCAGGCCGCGACCATCCAGGAGCTCATTGCCACCGCCAAGCGCAACCCCGGCAAGCTCAACTACGGCTCGGCCGGCTCGGGCACCTCGCACCACCTGGCGGGCGAGCTGTTCAAGCTGCAGACCGGTACCTTCATCACCCACATCCCGTACCGCGGCGCGGGCCCGGCGCTGTCCGACCTGATCGCGGGCAACGTCGACCTGATGTTCGACGGCCTGGGTTCCTCCGCGCAGCACATCAAGGGCGGCCGCATCAAGGCGCTCATGGTGGCCGGCGCCAAGCGCAACCCCGCGTTCCCCGACGTGCCCTGCGCCGCCGAAGTCGGGCTGCCCGACTACACCGTCACCACCTGGTACGGCCTGTGGGCGCCCAAGGGCACGCCGGCCGAAGCGCAGACGCAGATCATCGACACGATGAAGAAGGCGCTGGGCACCGACGAGCTGAAGGCCATCTGGGCCCAGAACGGCTCCGAGATCCCGAACGTCACGAACGCCGCCTACGGCCGCTTCGTCAACGCCGAGATCAAGCGATGGGCGACCGTCGTGAAGGCCTCGGGCGCCAAGCTCGAATGACCGAGCGGCAGGTCTCGCTGCGCCGCGAAGGCGCCGTGGCGCTCGTCACGCTGTCGAACCCGGGGCGTCTCAATGCCATGACGCGCGCCATGTGGCGCGCGTTGCGCGCGGTGTTCGACGGCCTGCACAGTGACACTGCGCTGCGCTGCGTCGTCGTGCGCGGGGAGGGCGGTGCCTTCTGCGCGGGCGGCGACATCTCCGAGTACCCCTCGTTCCGTTTCGAGGAAACGAGCCTGCGCGAGTTTCACGAGAACGAAGTCTGGGCCGCGCTGCAGGCGATGCTCGACTGCCCGCTGCCGCTGGTGGCCCAGATCGAAGGCGCCTGCATGGGCGCCGGCGTCGAGATCGCCAGCTGCTGCGACATCCGCCTGGCCGGCGCGTCGGCGAAGTTCGGTGCGCCCATCGCGAAGCTGGGCTTTCCGATGGCGCCGCGCGAAGCCGCGCTGGTGCATGGCGCCATCGGCGACGTGCTGGCGCGCGACATGCTGCTGGCCGCCGGCGTGCATGGCGCGCAGCGGCTGTACGACGCGGGCTTTCTGCTGCATGTGCTGCCCGACGCCGAGGTGCCGGCCGCCGCGCAGGCGCATGCGGCGCGCATTGCCGCGCTGTCGCCGCAGGCCGCGCGCCTGCACAAGGCCACCTTCACCGCACTCAAGAGCGGCGGTGCGGCGGCGCAGCAGCTGCTGGCCACCGCGTACGACTACGCCGACAGTGCCGAGCACCGCGAAGGCATCGACGCCTTCCTGGCCAAGCGCCCTGCGAATTTCCAAGCTTCCTGAGCCTGCCGTTCGACGACGATGACGAAGAAGATGATGATGAAGAAGACGAAGTCCTCCCCCAACGCCAAC
This sequence comes from Variovorax sp. GW531-E2, assembly GCF_059423125.1. Lineage (NCBI taxonomy): Bacteria > Pseudomonadati > Pseudomonadota > Betaproteobacteria > Burkholderiales > Comamonadaceae > Variovorax > Variovorax sp. GW531-E2. The sequence continues at coordinate 97,529 of NZ_JBWKXQ010000013.1, forward strand.
CTGTTCGCCGCCTTGCGCGCCGCCTTTCCCGCCGACCTCGATGCCATCGCGGTCGAGACCGACAACGGCCTGCACTATTCGTGGCGCGACCTCGACCGCGCCAGCGCGATGATCGCCAACCTGCTCGACGGCCTGAAGCTCGAGAAGGGCGCGCGCGTCGCCGTGCAGGTCGAGAAATCGGTCGAAGCCATGCTGCTGTACCTCGCGACCCTGCGCGCGGGCTACGTGTTCTTGCCGCTCAACACGGCCTACCAGAGCGCCGAGATCGAGTACTTCATCGGAAACGCCGAGCCCGCCGTGGTCGTGTGCACCGGCCGCAACGCGGCCTGGGTGCGCCCCATCGCCGAGGCGGCCGGCACGCGCCATGTGTTCACGCTGGACGACGACCGCACCGGCACGCTGCTTGACGCGGCGGCGCGTTGCAGCGACCGCCACACCGTCGCAATCAAGAAGCCCGACGACCTCGCCGCCATCCTGTACACCAGCGGCACCACCGGCCGCAGCAAGGGCGCGATGCTCACGCACCGCAACCTGCTGTCGAACGCCGAAGTGCTCAAGGACTACTGGGGCTGGACGAAGGGCGACGTGCTGATTCACGCGCTGCCGATCTTCCACGTGCACGGCCTGTTCGTGGCGCTGCACGGTGCGCTGCTCAACGGCAGCAAGATCCTGTGGTTCTCGAAGTTCGACCCCAAGCGCATCGTCGCCAAGCTGCCCGAAGCCACCGTGTTCATGGGCGTGCCCACGCTCTACGTGCGCCTGCTGGCTGAGCCGGGCCTCACGCGCGAGGCGGTGCGCACCATGCGCCTGTTCGTCGCGGGCTCGGCGCCGCTGCTCATCGAGACCTTCGACGAATGGCGCGAGCGCACCGGCCACACCATCCTCGAACGCTACGGCATGAGCGAGACCGCCATGCTCACGTCCAACCCGTACGACGCTGCGAAGGGCGAGCGCCGCGGCGGCACCGTCGGCTTCGCGCTGCCCGGCGTGCAGCTGCGCGTGCGCGACGACGAGGGCAAGGACCTGCCGGTCGACGAAATCGGCGGCATCCAGGTCAAGGGCCCCAACGTGTTCGCCGGCTACTGGCGCATGCCCGAAAAGACGAAGGAAGAGTTCACCTCCGACGGCTTCTTCAAGACCGGCGACGTGGGCAAGATCGATGCGCGCGGCTACATCACCATCGTCGGTCGCAGCAAGGACCTGATCATCAGCGGCGGCTACAACGTCTACCCGGCAGAGATCGAGGGCTACATCAACGAGATGGCCGGCGTGGCCGAAAGCGCCGTCATCGGCGTGCCGCACCCCGACTTCGGCGAGGTGGGCGTGGCCATCGTGATCCCCAAGGGCGGCGCCACGATCGACGCCGACGCCATCGTGGCCGAGCTCAAGGCCAAGCTGGCGAACTTCAAGATCCCCAAGCGCTGCTTCGTCGTGCCGGAGCTGCCGCGCAACACGATGGGCAAGGTGCAGAAGGCGCTGCTGCGCGCGGAGCACAAGGGGCTGTTCGCCGCCTGAGTCCCGCCGCGCGCCCGGGCTTCAGGCGGCGGGCGCGAGCCCGTTCATCAGCCCGCTGCGCGCGTGGCAGTTGATGTATTCGTAGCTTTGCTCGTCGGCCTTCAGCACCGACACCTCGTGGTACAGGCGCAGGCGCAGCTCGAAGTTCAGCGCCTGCACATAGCGCATGAAGCTGCCGAAGATCGCGACGTGTGTCGGGTGCGACTCGGCCCAGCGCTCCATGTCGGCCAGCGAGCGCCAGTAGCTCAGGCCGAAGGACTTCTGCAGCGGCGCGCCGTGCGCGTCGAGGTGGTGCATGAAGCGGCTGCTGTAGCAGCCGATGGGCAGGCCCTGGTCGCGCAGGAAGTCCATGCCTTCGCGCAGCACCGGGGCCATGTCTTCCAGGTAGCGCTGGCGTTCCTGGCCGGTGGTCTCGGTCCATTCCTGGCCCGAACGGATCATCGCGAGGTGCGTGTGGCCCGCGATGCGCACGCGCTGGCCCGGTGCCGGCGTGCCGGCGATCACCGCGCGCGTGCCCGAAGGCGCGAGCGCGTCTGCCTGCGCGAGCGGGAGTCGATCGCGCATCGACCCCCAGTAGCCGTGCTCCTGCAGTTCGCCGCTCACACCGCCCATCACCACGCCGATGCCCTCGAGGCGGTCGGGCGTGCTGAACAGGGTCTCGAAGTGCGCAGCACGCGGGGATGCGATTTCGCGGAAGTAGCCGAGGCCTTCATGCAAGCGCTCGTCGGCGTTCCACCAGGCCTCGATGGCGGGCGTGGCACACCAGCGCGCGAACGCCGCCGCATCGTGCCAGTAGGCGATGGCGATCATGTTGTCGCAGCCGTCGGCGTCGACGCAATGGGCCAGGTCGTGGTGACCGGGGCCGTCGGGCAAGGCGAAGTCGCGGGCGATCTTCAGGAGCGCGGCGCAGGCCCGGCCCTGCATCGCCGGGCCGCGCGACTGCACGCCGAAGTAGCCCATCACGACCTGGGTCGTCGCCGCGGGCGCGCGCGCCGACCAGCCGGGGTAGGGCGGGGTGTGGTCGTCTGCCACGCGGCGCTCGTGGGTGCGCGGGCAGCGCAGGTGCTCGGGGATGGCCGATTCCATGGTGCGGCTCCGTGGTTGGCTCAGGCCACGACCGGCTCGGGCACGCTGCCCTCGGGCTCCGGCGTGAGCTGCACCACCACGGGCGTGCGCCGCGTCTTGTTCAGCAGCAGCTGCGTGACGTCGGGCCGCGAATAGTGGCCACTCGGATCGGCCGCCGCCTTGGCGAGCGCGATCATGCCGAGGTCGATGTCGGCGATCACCAGGCCTTCGGCGTCTTCGGCCAGCGGCGTGCCCAGTGGCGAACCGTCCGGGCCGTAGATGCGCGCATGCCCGCCGCCGACGCCCAGCATCTGCCGCTTGCCGTCGTCGGTGCACATCAGCTCGCTCATCGCCTTCGACACCGTGGCGCAGGGCGCGATGACGAAGCAGCCGCCCTCGACCGCATACACCTGGCTCGCGGCGTTGTTGACCTCGTGGCCCAGCGCGTAGGCCGCGCCGCGGTAGAGCGAAAAGCTCGGCCATGCACCGCAGTGGATCTGCTCGTTCTGCGCGTACATCGCGTACTTGCTCAGCGGCTGCAGGTGTTCCCAGCAGCACAGCGAGCCGATGTTGCCCAGCGGCGTCTCGACCACGTGCAGGTCGGCGCCGTCGCCTTCGCCGAACACGGTGCGTTCCACGTGCGTGGGCTTGAGCTTGCGGCGTGTCTGCACGGTGCGGCCCTGGTCGTCGATCAGCGCCTGCGCGATGTAGAGGCTGCCCGCCGCTTTCTCGCTGTAGCCGAGCGAGAGCCAGATCCTGTGCTGGCGTGCCGCCGCCTGCAGGCGTTCGAACTCGGGCGAGCCGATGACCAGCGAGTTGTCGTGGTAGCGCTGCACGAACTGCATGCCCCAGGCCGGCGAATCGAGCCAGACCCACCACGGGTAGCCCGGCACCCAGGTCTCGGGAAAGGCGATGAGCTGCACGCCCTGTTTCGCGGCCTGCGCCATGAGGTCGATGGTCTTGTCGATGGTGGCGTCGAGGTCGAGGAACACAGGCGCGGCCTGCACGGCGGCGACGCGGAGCTTGGGGTGGACGGTGGTCGGCATGGGGTGTTCTCCAGGGGGCAATGAACGTAACGAAATCCCCACTGTGCGCACCGGGTTTGCGCGGTGGCATGCGGGTTGCATGAAGCGTAAATTCGCGCCGCCGGAACGCCTTGACCCGGATTGGCGGCGTTCTTGTTCCAGCGTTGCATGTGCCTTGCGAAGGCCTTCCGAGGACCCCGATGACCCCCTTGCTCAGCACCGATGCCGTCCCGCGCGACCAGCGGCTCGCGTACTGGACCGACATGATCTGCAATGTCTACGTGCAGCTCGAGTGCGACGCGGTGCGCACCGGCGACGGCGGCGATTTCGAGGGCAGCATCCGCCAGCACGCGCTACCCGGCCTCGGCATGTCGGTCGTGACCTCGCGGGCGCAGAAGGTGATGCGCACGCCGGGCCACATCGCGGCATCGAGCGACGACTGTTTTCTCGTGAGCATCCAGGCGCGCGGGCAGGGCGTGGTGCGCCAGGACGGGCGCGACGCCGTGCTCGGTGCCGGCGACTTCGCGCTGTACGACAGCACGCGGCCTTACCAGCTGCTGTTCGACCGGCCCTTCGAGCAGATCGTGCTCAAGCTGCCTGGCGAGCGGCTGCGCAGCGAACTGCGCGACACCGAGGCGCTCACGGCCACCACCGTGTCGGGGCGCGAGGGCGCGGGGCACCTGCTGCTGGGCATGATCCGCACGCTGCGCGAGGACTTCGACGCGCTGCAGCCGGCCTCGGCGCTGGCGGTGGCCCATGGCGTGCAGAACATCCTCGTGGCCGGCCTGCAGACGTTGCCTGCGGCGCACGCACCGGCGCTCAGCAAGCTCACGGCGTACCACCTCGCGCGCGTGAAGCAGCGCATCGACGAGCAGCTGGCCGATCCGACGCTGTCGGTGGGCACGCTGGCGGCGCAGCTGGGCATGTCGGTGAGCCACATCCACCGCGTGTTCAAGAGCGAGCCGCTGACGCCCTCGCAGTACATCTGGGAGCGCCGACTCGACGCATGCAGCCGCGACCTGCTGGAGCCGCGCTTGGCAGGGCGGCCCGTGGGGGAGATCGCGTACGGGAGGGGGTTCAACGACGCGGCGCATTTCAGCCGCGCGTTTCGCGAGCGCTTCGGATGTTCGCCGCGCGAATGGCGGCAGCAGCGCTCGCCGCAATGACCGCGGCCCCGGCGCAGCGGCCGTCGCCGGGGTGACCGGGGCTGCTTACTGAACCAGCAGCACCGAGATGTCGGTTTCGGCCACGACCTTGGTCGCGACCGAGCCCATCAGCGCGCGGCCCAGGATGCCGTGGCCGTGCGTGCCCAGCACGATCAGCTCGGCCTTCGATTCGGTGGCCGACTTGAGGATTTCCTCGGCCGCGTGGCCGTGGCGCGCGTCGGCGGTGAAGTTGGCCACGCCTTTCTCGGCGAACCAGGCCTTCACCGGGTCGAGCACCTTGGCGTTTTCCTCGGCGTAGTACTCGGTGACGATTTCCTTGCTCAGGTGGCGCGCCACGTGGCCGGAGATGCCGGTGCAGACATTGACCACCACCAGCTCATGGCCGTCCACGAACATGGTGCGGTTGGCGAGCAGGTAATTGAGGGCCTTTTGCGTGTAGGCGCTGCCGTCGACTGCAATGAGGATTTTCATGGCTTTCCTTCTACGACTGTGAACAAGTGCCGCATAGGATGGCACAGGAAAGCCACGGGGTGTTTGATATGCCTCAGCCCCGCAGGCCCTTCCAGAGCATGTAGGCGGCCAGCAGGTAGAGGATGCTCGCGAACACGCGCTTGAGCTTCTTCACCGGCAGGCTGTGCGCGGCCCTGGCGCCCAGCGGCGCGGTGAACACGCTGCAGGCCGCGATCACCACGAGCGCGGGCAGCCAGATGTAGCCGAAGGCGCCGGCCGGCAGGCCCTGCACCGACTGCCCGCTGAGCACATAGCCCAGCACGTTGGCCACCGCAATGGGAAAGCCCAGCGCCGCACTGGTCGCCACCGCGTTGTGGATCGCCACGTTGCACCACGTCATGAACGGCACGCTGATGAAGCCGCCGCCCGCGCCCACCAGGCCCGAGATGAAGCCGATGGTGCCGCCCGCCGCGAGCTGGCCGCCGGTGCCGGGCATCTGGCGCGTGGGCTTGGGCTTCTTGTCGAGGAACATCTGCGTGGCCGAGAAGCCCACGAACAGCGCGAAGAAGATGGCCAGCGCCGTGCCCTTGAGCAGCGCGAACACGCCCAGGCTGCCCGCAAGGCTGCCGATGACGATGCCGGGGGCCAGGCGCTGCACGATGTCCCAGCGCACCGCGCCGCGCTTGTGGTGCGCGCGCACGCTGGACACCGACGTGAAGATGATCGTCGCCATCGAGGTCGCGATCGCCATCTTCACCGCCAGGTCGGCCGGCACGCCGCGCTGGCCCATGATGATCGTGATGAACGGCACCATCAGCATGCCGCCGCCGATGCCCAGCAGGCCGGCGAGGAAACCGGTGCCCAGGCCGAGCGCGGCGAGTTCGGCGATCAGGAGCGGGTCGAGCAGGGCAGCGAGGTTCACGGGAGGATGGGGAAAGAACGAGCGGCTGAAAAAGCAACGGCCCCGTGCGGTGAAGCAGGGGGCCGTGGCGGGAAAAGGTGTCTGCAGATGGTGTGCCGGACCCGCATCCTGAACCAGGGTTCAGGTGGGCGAGGGCAGCAGGACTTCGGGTTCATCTGACGCGAGATGATCACGCCCGTCAAGCGATGTACCAAGCCCGGCTCCGGAGAGCATTGGAACAAGGAAATATTAAGCCCGACACGTCTGCAGACAAAACGGATTTTACGCCCCGGATGTGCCGGGCCGCGTGCCCTCAGAGCAAATGTCCATCGCCTGCCAGGGCCTGATCGAGTCTCTGAATGAGCTGGGCGGCCTTCGGGTCGGTGTCGGTGGCGGTTTCTTCCGTGCTGCTGGCCGCGACGGGGGCCGGTGCGGCGGCAGCAGCGGCCTGCTGGGCCGCGAGATCGAAAGCCAGGTTCAGCGAGGCGAGCACGGCGATGCGGTCGCGTGCCTTCACCTTGCCTGCGTCGCGGATCTTGCACATGGCCGCGTCCACGCGGTCGACGGCCTCGCGCAGTTGCGCTTCGCCGCCGTCGGGACAGCCGAGCAAATAGCTCTGGCCCATGATCTGTACTTCAATCTGCTTCATGCGTGATGGGAATCTTCGGAAGGGGGTTCGGCCGGCAGCCGTTCGAGCAGGGCATCGAGGCGGGTGCGGGCCGCGGCGAGCCGCGACTTCAGGCCGTCGCGTTCACGCGTGAGCGCATCGACCTGTTCCTGCAGCAGCGCGTTGGTGCGCTGCACCTCTTCGTGACGCACGAGCAGGCGTTCCACACGCTCGGCGATCTGGTCGATGGGGCTGGAGGCGGGCATGGTTGGCGATTGTAGTTTCCCGGGAATTCGGAACATCCGGCGCACCGCGCGGGGCGCGCACCGGACGTGGCCGAGATTCTGGGGCCTGCGCCGCCTGCGATCAAACCCGGTGTGGTGCGTCCGCCCCGTGGGCCTAAAATCTCGCCCGTTGGTGCTCGCGGCGTGGTTCGCACGGCGCAGTTCAACGGGAAGCAGGAGTGGACGCCCCCCGGGGCCGAAGCCGCCTGCGCTGCCCCCGCAACGGTCAAGCAGACGACGCCGCAACGCGTCACCCCTTTCCATCCAGCCACTGGGCGCCCTGAAACAGGTGCCTGGGAAGGCGGCAAAGGGTCGATCTGCCAGCCCGGATACCGGCCAACAAGGCGGCTGCCGCATCGGCAGCCATGACGCCCATGGCGCCGGCGGGGAAGCCGGCCAGGGCATAGAAGTTCGTTCGGTTCACCCCATGATTTCCTGTGTTTCCCTCTTCAGCGGCCGCGCCAGCGTGCGCCGCAACCGTCCCGCGTGCCTGCCGCTGACGATCGCCCTGGCCTCGGCCTTCGGCGGCCTGGCCCTGGTGCCGCTGGCCGCGCAGGCGCAAGTTGCAGCGGCAGCACCTGGCACGCTCGACGAGACCGTCGTCACCGCCAACCGCACGCCGCAGGCGCTGTCGGACCTGGTGGGCGATGTCTCCATCGTCGACCGCAAGACCATCGAACGCAGCGGCGCCACCGGCGTGGCCGACGTGCTGGCGCGCCTGCCGGGCATGGAGATCTCGCGCAGCGGCGGCGTGGGCAACGCCACCAGCGTGTTCATCCGCGGCGCCGAATCGCGCTTCACTGCGGTCTACCTCGATGGCGTGCGCATCGATTCGCAATCGACCGGCGGCGCCGGTTGGGAAGGCATTCCGCTCGCGCAGATCGACCGCATCGAAGTGCTGCGCGGCCCGGCCGCCGCGGTGTACGGCTCGGACGCCGTGGGCGGCGTGATCCAGCTCTTCACCAAGCGCGGCGAGGAGGGCGTGTCGCCCTACGCCGGCATCGGCTTCGGCAGCCACGGCCTGCGCCGGATCGAAGGCGGCGTGAGCGGCAAGTCGGGCCTGCTCGACTACTCGTTCGGCGTGGCGCACGAGGAAAGCAAGGGCTTCAACATCCAGCCGATCGCCAAGCGCACGCCCTCGAAGGACGGCTTCACCAACCCCGACCGCGATGGCTACCGCAGCACCTCGGGCAACCTGAAGCTGGGTTTCCAGATCACGCCCGACCAGCGCATCGACGCCACCTTGCTCACCAGCAACACCGAGGCGGCCTACGACCCGTCGGTGAGCTTTCGCACCAGGCCGCCGATCACCTTCCGCAACGACGTGTCGACCAACGAACTGCGCACCGCCGGCCTGACCTGGTCGGCCAAGTGGAACGACATCTACAGCACCCGCCTGCAGGTGACCGATTCGCAGACCGTCTACAAGACCCAGCCCTCGTTCTATCGCACCGAGACCCGCCTGCGCGGCTACCTGTTCCAGAACGAATTCCGCTTCGGCGCGCACCTGGTGACCGCCACGCTCGAGCGCCGCGAGGACGCGCTCGAAAACGCGCCGACCACCTCGGCCAAGCTGTTCTCGCGCGACCGCTCGCAGAACGCCGCCGCATTGGGCTACGGCTACGTGAAGGGCCCGCACTCGCTGCAGCTGCACGTGCGCCACGACGACGACAGCGAGTTCGGCGGCAAGACCACCGGCAGCGCCGCCTACGGCTACGCGATCACGCCGAGCCTGCGCGCCACCGTGTCGGCCGGCACCGCGTTCCGCGCGCCCACGCTGTACCAGCGCTTCAGCGAGTACGGCCTGGCGAGCCTGCAGCCCGAATCGAGCCGCAACGTCGAACTGGGCCTGCAGTACACGGCCGGCGCCACGCAGGCCGGCATCGTGCTGTACCGCAACCGCGTGCAGAACCTGATCGTGTTCGACGGCAGCGCCAAGGGCTGCCAGTCGTCGTTCGGCTGCTACGCCAGCACGGCGCGCGCACGCTACCAGGGCGTGACGCTCACGGGCGGCCACCGCATCGGCGACGTCACGCTGCGCGCCTCGCTCGACTACCAGGACCCGCGCGACCTCGCCACCGACCACCTGCTGGCACGCCGCGCGCGGGCCCACGGCACGCTGGGCGCCGACTGGCGCATCGCCGGCTGGACGCTGGGCGCCGAGCTCCAAAGCTCGGGCAAGCGCTACGACGACGCGGCCAACACCGTCAAGCTCGGCGGCTACACGCTGCTCAACCTGTCGGCCAGCACGCAGATCACGCGCGACCTGAACCTGGTGGCGCGCGTGGACAATGTGGGCGACAAGGACTACCAGTTCGCACGGCTCTACGCCACCGGGGGCCGCACCGCGTACGTCGGACTCAAGTGGACTCCGCAGTAAACACCCGCCGCCCTTTGCCCGGCGCAGCCGTCACCTGCGCTGCGGTGCTCGTGGCCGCGCCGGCCTCGGGGCAGGGCAAGACCACGGTCGCGGCCGCGCTCGCGCGGCTGCACGTGCGCCAGGGCCGCCGCGTGCGGGCCTTCAAGTGCGGTCCCGACTTTCTCGATCCCCACTGGCTCGCGCTGGCCACCGGCGCGCCGGTGCATTCGCTCGACCTGTGGATGACCGGCGAAGCCGACTGCCGCGCGCGCCTGCATGCCGCAGCGAGCGAGGCCGACCTGGTGATCGTCGAAGGCGTGATGGGCCTGTTCGACGGTACGCCCAGCGCGGCCGAACTGGCCGAGCGCCTTGGCCTGCCGGTGCTGGCCGTGATCGACGCCCAGGCCATGACCGGCACCTTCGGCGCGCTGGCCTACGGCCTGCAGAACTTCCGACCGGGCCTGCCCTGGGCCGGCGTGCTCGCCAACCGCGTGGCCAGCGAGCGCCATGCCGACATGCTGAAAGACGCCTTGCGCGAGCCCGGCGACTGGCTCGGCGCCTTGCCGCGCAGCGCCGATTTCGCGCTGCCCGAACGCCACCTGGGGCTGGTCGGCGCCGCCGAACTCGGCGATGCGATGGTGCGGCTCGATGCCGCGGCCGACGTGCTGGCCGCCACGCCGCTGGGGCAGCGCACGCCCGGGCAGCTGCCGCAGGTGCGCTTCGAGCCCGCGCCGACGGCGCCCGTCGCGTCGCTGCTGGCCGGACGCACCATCGCCATCGCGCGCGACACGGCGTTCTCGTTCATCTACCCGGCCAATCTCGAGGTGCTCGAAGCCCTCGGCGCGCGGCTCGCGTTCTTCTCGCCGCTGGCCGACGAACCGCTGCCGCCCTGCGACGCCGCCTGGCTGCCCGGCGGCTATCCCGAGCTGCATGCGGCCGTGCTGTCGGCCAGCGACCGGTTGCGGCTCTCGCTCGCCAACCACGTCACGGCCGGCAAGCCGATCTGGGCCGAATGCGGCGGCATGATGGCGCTGTTCGACGAACTCGCCACGCGCGACGACGCCGAGCCGACCGACGTGCACCGCCTCTGGGGCGTGCTGCCGGGGCGGGCGGTGATGCAGAAGCGGCTGGCCGGCCTCGGCCCGCAGCAGCTCGACCTGGGCGCGCATGCTCTGCGCGGCCACACCTTCCACTACTCGCGCTGCGAGACGCCGCTCGCGCCCGCTGCGCGCACCGTCGGCACGCGCGGCGGCGAGGCGCTGTACGTGCACGGCCCCGTGCGCGCGAGCTACTTCCATGCGTGGTTCGCGTCCAGCCCGGAAGCGACCGCGCGGCTCTTCAGCGCCATGCCCCTCGAACTCGACAGCCACGCCGCACAGGCGCCCCCCGATGCCCTTCACTGAGCACGAATTCATCCTCGGCGGCCAGAAAAGCGGCAAGTCGCGCCGCGCCGAACAGCGCGCGGCCGACTGGCTGGCGTCCGGGCCCGCATCGCGCCGCGCGGTGCTGATCGCCACCGCACAGGCCCACGACGAAGAGATGCGCGAGCGCATCGCGCGCCACCAGGCCGACCGCGCCGAGCGCGTGCCCGGTCTGCAGACCCTCGAGGAGCCGATCGAGCTGGGCCGCGCCATCGTCACGCAGAGCGCGCCCGACACGCTCGTGGTGGTCGACTGCCTCACGCTGTGGCTCACCAACCTGCTGATGCCGCTGCGCACCGAAGGCGCCGCCGTGGTCACACGCACGCCCTCGGCGCACGCCACGCTGCTGCTCATTGCGCTGCGCGAGGCGCGCGGGCCGGTGGTGCTGGTCGGCAACGAGATCGGCCTGGGCGTGATCCCGCTGGGCCGCGAGACCCGTGCCTTCGTCGACGTGCTCGGCCGGCTGAACCAGGACGTGGCGGCCGCCTGCCACCGCGCGACGCTGATGGTCGCCGGCCTGCCGCTGACGCTGAAGGCGCCCGGCGCATGAGCTTCGATCGCATGAAGACCTGGTTGCGCGCGTCGCTGCTCGGGCTCGCCCTGGTGGTGGGCGCGCAGGCGGCGCAGGCCATCGATGTGGTCGACGAGCGCGGCGTCACCGTGCACCTGGCGCAGCCGCCGCAGCGCATCGTCTCGCTGCTGCCGTCGCTGACCGAAGGCGTCTGCGCGCTCGGCGCCTGCGACCGCCTGATCGGCGTCGACCGCTATTCCAACTCGCCCGCGCAGGTGCGCGCGCTGCCGCAGCTCGGCGGCGGGATCGACCCGAACGTCGAAGCCATCGTCGCGCTCAAGCCCGACGTGGTGCTGCTCGCCAGGTCGTCGCGTGTCACGCAGCGGCTCGAAGCGCTGGGCCTGAAGGTGATCGTGCTCGAACCCAGGAGCCACGCCGACGTGCGCCGCGTGCTGGGCGCGCTCGACCAGGTGCTCGGCACGCACGAGGCGCCCGCCGTGTGGCGCGCCATCGATGCGGCCGTGTCGGCCGCCGCCCAGTCGCTGCCGGCCAGCGCCAAGGGCCTGCGCGTGTACTTCGAGGTCAACACCGGCCCTTACGCGGCAGGCGACTCGTCCTTCATCGGCGAAACGCTCGCGCGGCTGGGCGTGAAGAACATCGTGCCGGCGTCGCTCGGCCCCTTTCCCAAGCTCAACCCCGAGTTCGTGGTGCGCGCGAACCCCGACCTCATCATGGTCAGCGTGCGCAGCGCGATGGGTCTGGAGCAGCGACCCGGCTGGGGCGGCATCCGCGCGGTGCGCGAAGGCCGCGTGTGCCGCTTCGACGCCGAGCAGACCGATGTGGTCGTGCGCCCCGGCCCGCGCATGGACGAGGCCGCGCGCCTGATGGCGCAGTGCCTGGCGGACAAGGGGCGGTGAGCGGCATGCATTCCGCGCACCTGCGTCGCGTGCTGCTGCTCGGTGCCGGCCTGCTGGTGCTGGGCGCGGCGCTGCTGCTCTTCGGCCTGGGCATTGGCAGCACCGGTTTCCAGAGCCTGCTGTCCGCGCGGCACGACCCGGTGGCGCTGCAGATCGTGTGGGACATCCGCTTGCCGCGCACCCTCGGCGCATGGCTGGCGGGCGCGCTGCTCGGGCTTGCGGGCGCGGTGGCGCAGGGCCTGTTCCGCAACCCGCTGGCCGACCCGTACCTGCTGGGCAGCGCCTCGGGCGCGTCGCTCGCCGTGGCGCTGGCGCTGATGCTGTTCGGCGGCTCCGTCACCAGCACGCAATGGGTGATGCGCCTGGGGCTCACCGGCGCGGCCTTCGTCGGCGCGGTGGCCGCGGTGCTGCTCACGCTCACGCTGGCGCGCGGCGTGCAGCAGACCCTGCGGCTGCTGCTGGCGGGCGTGATCGTCGGCGTGGTGCTGGGCGCCGCCAAGGACCTCATCACCATCGCCTCGGCCGACATTCTTCAGGCGTTGCAGGGCTTCGTGCTCGGCAGCACCGGGCTGGTCGGCTGGGCCGCCTGCGCCGTGATGGCGGCGGTCGGCGCGGCCTGCCTGCTGCTGGCCTGGGCGCTCGCGCCGGTGCTCGACGGCCTGGCGCTGGGCGAGGCCACGGCGCGCAGCCTGGGCCTGCCGCTGGGCGCCATGCGCGCCGCGTTGGTGGCGGTGCTGGCACTGGCGACCGGCGCCGCCGTCGCGCAGACCGGCCTCATTGCTTTCGTCGGCCTGGCCGCGCCGCACCTGGTGCGCTCGGTGGTCAAGACCACGCACGCGCGGCTGATCGTGCTGTCGGCGTTGATGGGCGGGCTGCTGCTGATGGCGGCCGACCTGCTGGCGCGCTGGCTGATTGCGCCGCAGGAGCTGCCGGTGGGCGTGCTCACGGCCGTGCTCGGCGGCAGCTACCTGCTGTGGCTGATGCACCGGCGCGGCGCGAAGGGCGGCGGCATATGAGCCGCACCTCATCCGCCGCGCTCGAAGCGCACGGCCTCAGCGCCACGCTTGGGTCGGTCGAGGTGCTGCACGGCATCGACCTGTCGCTCGCGGCCGGCCGCTGGACCAGCATCGTCGGGCCGAACGGTGCCGGCAAGTCGACGCTGTTGAAAGCGCTGGCTGGGTTGCTCGCACACCGCGGCGAAGTGCGGCTTTTCGGCGAGGCGCAGGCTGCCGTGTCGGCCCGCGTGCGCGCCCGGCGCCTGTCATGGCTGGGCCAGAGCGGCACGGGCGAGGGCAGTGCCGACGATTTGATGGTCTACGACGTCGCCATGCTGGGGCGCCTGCCGCATCAACGCTGGCTGGCTGCACCCAGCGAAGCCGATCGCGATGCGGTGGAGCGCGCATTGCGCAGCACCCAGGCCTGGGACTGGCGCGACCGTCCGCTGGGGCAGCTGTCGGGCGGCGAACGCCAACGCGTGCTGCTGGCGCGTGCGCTGGCGGTCGAGGCCGAGCTGCTGCTGATGGACGAGCCGCTGGCCAACCTCGATCCGCCGCATCAGGCCGACTGGATGCAGACGGCGCGCGCACTGGTGGCCCAAGGCCGCACCGTGGTCAGCGTGCTGCACGAACTGCCGATGGCACTGGCCGCGGACGAATTGGTGGTGATGAACCGGGGGCGGGTGGTGCACCACGGTGCTTGCGCCGATCCTGCGACGCATGCTGCGCTCGAACAGGTGTTCGACCACCGGATTCGAGTGCATCGCGTGGCAGATCAATGGATCGCATTGCCGCTATGAAGCCTCGCGCATCGAGTCATTCAGGGCGCGCTCCCGCCGACGGGGCACCTTGCTCCGCGAATGTCCCCCGGCCTGCGGCCTCCTCCTTGATTTCGCTGCGCAAGGCACCCCATCGACGTGAGCG